>NZ_KV789107.1:0-72376 GCF_001807465.1 Actinomyces sp. HMSC08A09
TCGAGTTCTCAAACAACACACCCACCGAGAACTTGTCGTAAGGCATTTTGCCTTTCGCTTCGCTCTCAGAAGCGCCTGAGAAACTTTAGCGAGCCGGATTTTCTGAGTCAAACGAATGGGCGGTGACCCTCGTCTCTCTTCGGCTCTCTTCAGTTCTCAGTCCCCGGCCGGTCTGAGGAAATTCATCCTCCCCGTTTCGGGCCGGAGAGAACATTACGCACCGACCACCAACCCGTCAAACTGTTGAGCGGTGACGGTGCCCACAAGGCATCGTCACCGCTCAACAACCGTGTTCGCAAAGTAAGGCTTTCCCTTGACGGTGGAGCCTAAACCGCACGTCCGACGGCCAGGTTCCGCCGTCCCTTGCGTACCAGCACCACTCCCCCGGCGAGCAGGTGCTCGGGACCGATGACCGCGGTCTCGTCGGCCACCTTGACGTTGTTGATGTAGGCCCCGCCTCCGGCAATGGTCTTGCGGGCCGCATTGCGCCCGCGCTCCAGCCCCGTGCCCACGAGCAGGTCCACGATCGTGGTCTGTCCGACTGTCACGTCACCGGAGGCGAGATCAGCCGTGGCCGCCAGGATCGTCGCCTCATCGATGTCGGCGAGGTCGCCGCGGCCCCACAGTGCGGAGGTCGCCGCTTCGGCCTGGGCAGTCGCGTCGGCTCCATGGACCCACGTGCAGACTTCGTGCGCCAGAACCCGCTGCGCCTCACGTGCCTTCGGGTTCTCGGCCGTCACCGCCTCCAGGCGCTCAATCTCCTCGCGTTCCAGGAAGGTGAAGACCTTGAGGAAGCGCACGACGTCGGCGTCGTCGACTTGGAGCCAGAACTGGTAGAAGGCGTAGGGGCTGAGCATCTCGGGGTTGAGCCAGATCGCCCCGCCCTCGGACTTACCGAACTTGGTGCCGTCGGCCTTGGTGATGAGGGGGTTGGTCATGACGTGGACCGAGGCGCCCTCGACCTTGTGGATGAGGTCCATCCCGCCCACGAGGTTGCCCCACTGGTCGTTGCCGCCGACCTCCAGGGTGCATCCGTAGCGTCGGTAGAGCTCGAGATAGTCGTTGGCCTGGAGGACCTGGTAGCTGAACTCGGTGTAGGAGATGCCCTCCTCGCTGGCCAGGCGCCGGGCGACGATGTCCTTGGAGAGCATGGTGCCCATGCGGAAGTGCTTGCCCAGGTCCCGCAGGAAGTCGATGGCGCTCATCGCCTGGGTCCAGTCCAGGTTGTTGACGATCTGCGCCGGGTTGTCCCCGCTGAAGTCGAGAAGGTTCTCGAGCTGTTCCTGCAGGCTGGCCGCCCAGCCTGCGACGACATCCTTGGTGTTGAGGCTGCGCTCCCCCTTGGCGCGCGGGTCGCCGATGAGGCCGGTCGCCCCACCCACGAGCGCCAGCGGATGGTGCCCGGCGAGCTGGAGGTGACGCATGACCTTGACGGCTACGAGGTGCCCGTGGTGAAGGCTCGGCGCCGTGGGGTCGAACCCGCAATAGAAGGTGACGGCCCCGTCGCTGAGCGCCGCTCGCAGCGCGTCAATGTCGGTGTGCTGGGCGATGAGCCCGCGCCACTGCAGTTCGTCCAGGATGTCCGTCACTGTCCAGTCGCCTTCCGTGGGTTGTCGTGCTTGCCGCACGCATGATCCCGGCGCGTCACGCTCGGGTCCGGCTGATACCTCCGGCGCAGATAGTCTGCCATGCTCCGGCTCGGCTTCCACGAAGAGGCCGGGCCACGGAGCCGTGAGCCGGATACGGGGAGCCTTCACGAGCCCTCAGTCGGGCGATCCCATATGAGGGTGTATCGGTAGTAGAAGCGCCGTCGAGTCCTGGCCCCGGGAAGCAGCCGGACTGCCGCCCTACGAATCTCGGCCAGGGACTCCCGTGGAACACGAGTGACCACACCGATGTCTGAGCTCTCCCGTCGCAGGGCGCCGACCACGTGCAGAGGCAGGACGGCCAGTGCGGACAGCGTCCAGTCCCACAGGCTCTTGTTGGCGGCCAAGCCGACGACGATCAGACGCCCACCGGGTGCCACCAGCTGACTCAGCCTCACCAGGGCGGGTTCCAGTGGGAGGTGGTGCAGCGTGGCCACGCAGGTGACCGTCTCAAAGGTGCCGATGCGCTGAGGAAGGTCCAGATCCATGACGTCGTCGAGCAGCACCTCGGCCTGCGGAGTCCGCTCCAGACGTCTACGCGCTCGAGCAGCTGCCTGCCCGTCGGTTTCAAGTCCGACGGCGCACCGGCACACCGCCGCCAGGCGTGCGAGCAGGAGCCCGTCACCGCATCCGACATCGAGCGCGCTTCCACCGCGCAGCGCCGCGTCCCGCACGATGCGCCGGTGAAAGGCGACGTTGTGGTTCCAGTAGTCACTGGCCACTGCGGGAGCCTGGTGGAGCAGCCGCCGTGGTCGGACCGGCTGTGTCGCTCGAGGTCTTGGGGCTCTCAGCCCGGTCGGTAGACGCAGCGGTCTCCGCGTTGGGCTGCGTCGCTGATCCGCGCGCTACGACGCCGGCTTCACGCAGCAGTGCCTCGCGCAGGTGGGGCACTGCTGCGAAGTACGCCTCATCGGCGTCCTCCACCAAACGCGTTGCCCGGGCCCCGACATCTCTCCCTGCCGCTGTCATGGTCACGATCCGGGCACGGGCGTCCTTGGGATCCGGCTGCCGCGACACCAGACCGGCCCGCTCCAGCCGGCGCAGCACCTGGCTGGTGGTCTTCACGTCCATTCCCGCCTGGGTCGCGACCATCACCTGGCTGGCCCCGTCCCCGTGCTCCTCGAGCCACTGCGTGCAGGCCAGGAGGACGAACTGGGAGTGTGTCAGTCCAACTGGCTCCAGGGCGGCAGCGATGTCTCGCTGCCAGGCCAGCGCGGCCCTCCACATGAGGAAGCCGGGGCTCGCCTCAGGACCCTGGAACCTTGTCTTCACATATCGACCCTAGCAGCCTCAACGAGCGAGTCGATGGCCTGCGGAAAGTCCTCGGCGATTCCCGGACCGATCGTCGGGCCTACATCGTCGGCACCGGGGCCGTCGATGTCGAGGCGGGTGGTCACAACGCTCTTCCCTTGTGTCTGCGCGGGCATGAAGGAGTGGGTGAAGGTCAGCTCCACTCCCCCGTAGGAGACCCGGTCCGCCTGGACATGAGGGGGTTCCCAGCGGATCACCGTGATCTCGATACTGTCCTGCCCCTCCGGAGTCATCGTGATCGAGGCGCCGGGTCCCACGGGCTCGCGCGGCTCGTAGCGATCTCCCTGGGGGAGCTCGATCTCACCGGAGAGAACCTTGATCCAGGTCTCCCACAGGACCTCCGCCGGGAGATCCACTGTCCGTTGGCACTCAGTCGACCACATGGCCGTCCCCTTCCTCGTCCTCCGCGCTCGGCGGTTCCGCACCACAAATAGTCTTCGCAGCGATAATCTGTGTACCCATTATTAGCGGACAGGAGCGGCGTGGGCAAGTGGAGACCCATCGGAGTCGGGCTCGGCGAGGTTCAGCCCTGTGAGCGTCGCCTGGTGACGGCCGGCCGGTATGGCGAGACGGTGGGCTCTCCGTCCAGCCAGAAGCGCCACGGGAAGGCTTCTCCGTCTCCCCCGGGGCCGGCCACCCCGGTGCGTGGCCCACGGCGGATGCGTCCGGCATCCGGTGCCTGCTGCGGCAGCGTCAGGCAGATGCGTGATCCCGGCCCGCCCAGCAGCGCGCCGTCGTCGGAGCGGTCCAGTCCCAGTGCGGCGCACAGTCTGGCCGGGCCACGGGCCAGGTCGCGGTCAGTGCGGGCTGCGGGGCGGCGTCCCCTGGCCTGCTCGAGCCCTTCGACGACCTCTCCCCCGCGCAGCAGCACCGCGCGTGAGACCCCGGCAGGTCCGGTGACGATGTTGAGGCAATGGTGCATGCCGTAGGTGAAGTAAACGTAGATGCACCCGCCGGCCTCGAACATGGAGGCATTGCGCGCCGTGCGTCCCCGGAAGGCGTGGGAGCCCGGGTCCTTCTCGCCGCGGTAGGCCTCCACCTCGGTCAGGCGGATCGCGACACGCCCGGCCGAGTCGGCAACGGTGATGACGGCGCCCAGCAGCGCCGGGGCCGCCTCCAGACTGTCACATCTGAGCAGTGAGGCGACCTCGGCGCTCAGCTCGATCGCCGTCTCCCTCAGGGAAGCGTCTGACATCGACCTGCCGCCCCGGCTCAGTCCTGGTCCTCCTCGTCCCGATCCTCATCGGTCTCACTGGGTTCGGGCCACTGGGGACCGGCGGGGCCGTCCAGCAAGGAGCCCTCCCAGGCGAAGACTCGCAGCTCGGCGCTGCGGGCGATGGCGCGGGCGAGCTGCTCCACCACTCGCACCGGGGCGGTGCCGCCGTGCCCGGTACGGGCGGCCACCGACCCCTCGGCTGAGAGGACCTCCCGCACCCCCGGGGTGAGCCGCTCATCAATGGCAGCGAAGTCGGCGTCGGACAGGTCCCACAGCTCAATGCCGCGCTTCTCGCACTCGCGTACGCAGGCACCGGAGATCTCGTGGGCGCTGCGGAATGGCACACCGTTCTTAACCAGCCACTCCGCGATATCGGTGGCCAGGGAGAACCCCTGAGGGGCAAGCTCCGCCATGCGCTCGTAGTGGAGGGTCATCGTGCTCACCATGCCGCTGACGGCCGGCAGGAGGACGGCCAGGGTGTCGACGGCGTCGAAGACCGGTTCCTTGTCCTCCTGCAGGTCCCGGTCGTAGGCCAGGGGCAGGGCCTTGAGGGTGGCGAGCAGCCCGGTCAGGTCGCCAATGAGGCGTCCGGCCTTGCCGCGGGCGAGCTCGGCCACGTCCGGGTTCTTCTTCTGCGGCATGATGGACGAGCCCGTGGAGTAGGAGTCGTCCAGAGTGACGAAGTCGAACTCCTTGGTGTTCCAGATGATGATCTCCTCGCTCAGGCGTGAGACGTCGACGGAGGTCATCGTCAGCACGAAGCTGAGCTCAGCGACGACGTCGCGGGCGGCGGTGCCGTCGATGGAGTTCTCCACGGCGGCCTCGAACCCGAGGTCGGCGGCCACGGCGTCGGGGTCCATGTCGAGAGTGTTGCCCGCCAGCGCACCGGAGCCGTAGGGGCTCACGGCGGCGCGGGAGTCCCAGTCCTCCAAGCGCTCAACGTCGCGCATGAGCGGCCAGGCGTGGGCCAGCAGCTGGTGGGCGACGAGCACCGGCTGGGCGTGCTGCATGTGAGTGCGTCCGGGCATGATGGCGTCGGAGGCCTGGGCGGCCTGGTCGATGAGGGCGTCGACGACGTCGAGGACGAGTCCGGCCACGTGGCGAGCCTGGTCGCGCAGGTACATGCGGATGAGAGTGGCGATCTGGTCGTTGCGGCTGCGCCCGGCGCGCAGCCGGCCCCCCAGGTCGTCACCGGCGCGCTCGATGAGACCGCGCTCCAGGGCGGTGTGGACATCCTCGTCGGTGGCCTCGGGGACGAAGATGCCGGCGACGACGTCGGCCTCGAGATCGTCCAGGGCCTCCAGCATGCCGGACAGCTGCCCCGCATCCAGTAGCCCGGCCTGCGCCAGGGCGCGAGCGTGGGCCCGGGAGCCGGCGATGTCGTAGCGGGCCAGGCGCCAGTCGAAGTGGGTGCTCACCGACAGGGCGGCCAATGCGTCGGCGGGTCCTCCTGAGAAGCGTCCGCCCCACAGGCTGACGCCGGCGGGGGCAGCGTCCTGCTGAGCTTCTGAGGCGACGGACTGGGCAGCGGACGGCTGAGTGGACTGGCTGGAGAACTGACTCATGGCTCCATCATGGCCCATCTGCCCGCACAGGTTCCTCAACGATCAGTCTAGACAGGCCCTGTCGTGGCTCGTCGACAAAATGACCCATGCATTCTTGAGGAAGATACGGCAGTGGGCCAGGACCAGCGACCCCGACCAACGGGAAGGAAGAAAGACCTGTATCTCGGTTGGCAGGCAATGCCATGATGAGCCAATGCCCGCCGAACAAGACGCACTTTTCCCAGGCAAGCAGTTCATCTCCACCGTGCTCGAGGCCCTCGAGGCCAAGACCCGGATGACCGGGGTGATCGCCCATCGCTATCTCATGCGCGCGGCGATGGCCGGCATGATCGTGGCGGTCTTCTACATCGTGAACTACGCCATCGTCGGCGTCTTCGACGGCCTTCGCATCGGGGACGCCTCGCTCGCGGGGATCGGGAAGATGCTCGGGGCTCTGTCCTTCGGCCCCGCTCTCGTCTTCATCTACTACACGAAGTCCGAGTTGCTCACCAGCAACATGATGGTGGTGGCCATCGGCCACTACTACAAGCAGATCTCGACGTGGCGGGCCCTGAGGGTGCTGGTCATGTGCCTGGCCGGCAACTTCGCCGGAGGACTGGTCTTCGCGGCCATGTACCGCTTCTCCACCCTCGTGGAGGCGGCGACCGGCGAGCAGGCCGTGCACTCAGTGGCCGCCAAGCTCCACTACCTGTCGTCGGTCTCAGGGATCGGGGACCTCTTCGTGCGGGCGGTCCTGTGCAACTTCATGATTAACCTGGCGATGCTCCTCATCTACAACGGCTTCATCCGCGAGGACTGGTCCAAGATCTTCGCGATGCTCATCTCCGTGTTCGTCTTCGCCTTCCTCGGCCTGGAGCACTCCGTGGCCAACACGGTCCTGTTCACCGTCGTCGGCCTGACGCACGGGATCGATGTCCTGCCGGCGCTGGGGAACGTGGCTGTGGCCCTGCTGGGCAACTTCGTGGGCGGAGGGCTGCTGATCGGCGGCTACTACGCCTACGCCAATGACGACTCCCGCTGGCTGCGCCGCCAGCCCCACCACAACGAGGCGCAAGCGGCCACGTAGCCGAGTGCTTCGAGGTGGTGGGACCGGCGGTGCGGCTCAGTCAGAATCCCCGATCGTTGCCGGCGCGCACGTCGCGGGCGGCGGCGAGCTTGGACTGCATCCCGTAGATCTCGATGAATCCCCGCGAGGAGGACTGGTCGAAGGTGTCTCCGCTCTCGTAGGTGGCCAGGTTGAAGTCGTACAGGCCCGTCTCGGAGCGGCGCCCGTTGACGGTCGCCCGACCGCCGTGCAGGACCATGCGAATATCACCGTTGACGTAGCGCTGCGTATCCTCGATGAAGGCGTCCATGGAGCGCTTGAGCGGGGAGTACCACTGGGCCTCGTAGACGAGATCGGCCCAGGTCTGCTCCATGCTCCGCTTGTAGCGGTGCTGCATGCGCTCCAGGGTGACGGCCTCGAGCGCCCGGTGCGCCTCGATCAGGGCCACGGCGCCGGGGGCCTCGTAGATCTCGCGGGACTTGATCCCCACGAGCCGGTCCTCGACCATGTCGATACGCCCCACGCCCTGGGCGCCGGCTCTGCGGTTGAGCTCCTGAATCGCCTCCAGGGGGCTGACGTCACGACCGTCGATCGCTACGGGGATGCCCTCCTTGAAGGTCAGGATCACCTCGTCGGGCAGGGGCGGGTAGGCGGGGTCGTCGGTGTAGACGTAGACGTCCTTAGTGGGAGCGTTCCACAGGTCCTCGAGGTACCCGGTCTCAATGGCGCGGCCCCAGACGTTCTGGTCGATGGAGAAGGGGTTGTGCTTGGTGGTCTCGATCGGCAGGTTGTGCTTCTCGGCGTAGTCGATGGCTACGTCACGGGTCAGCGCCAGGTCGCGTACCGGGGAGATGCAGTCCATGTCGGGGGCCATGGAGGTGATGGAGACCTCGAAGCGGACCTGGTCGTTGCCCTTGCCGGTGCAGCCGTGCGCCACGGTGTGCGCGCCGAACTCGCGGGCGGCCTTGACCAGGTGACGGGCGATGACGGGGCGGGACAGGGCCGAGACGAGCGGGTAGGTCCCCTCATAGAGGGCGTTGGCCTTGAGCGCCGGCATGCAGTAGTCGTTGGCGAACTCGTCGCGGGCGTCGGCGACATAGGCCTCGACGGCGCCGCAGTCGAGGGCTCGCTGACGGATCACCTCAAGGTCCTCGCCGCCCTGGCCGACGTCGACGGCGACGGCCACAACCTCACGACCGGTGGCCTCGCCGATCCAGCCGATGGCGACGGACGTGTCCAGGCCTCCGGAGTAGGCCAGGACGACACGGTCCTTGTGGATGCTCAATGGGATCACTCTTCTCTTCGTGATGACGCCGCCGCAGCGGCGCCGAGGTGACTGGGGGATGTCAAGGGTGGTGGGGAGAGGTCAGGCTCGGGCCGAGGGGTCGGCCAGGGCGAGCAGGTGTCTGGCCACGTCGGCCGCGACCTGGGCGCCGCGGGTGATGACCAGGACGGTGTCGTCGCCGGCGATGCACCCCATGACGCCCGGCATCATGGCGTCGTCGACGGCACCGGCGAGCAGCTGGGCGGCGCCGGCGGGAGTTCGCAGGACCACTTGGGGGCCGGCCCACTCGGCGGTGACCAGCAGCTCGGCGCACCACCGGGACAGGCGGGCGGTGGTGTGGGCGCGCAGGGAGTCCTCGGTCTCCTCCGTCTCTAAGAGGGCACCAGTAGGGACCTGGCCGGGGGCACCGGCCTCGGGCATGGAGTAGATGAGCTCTCCGCCCGGGGCGCGGATCTTCGTGGCCCGCAGCTCCACCAAGTCCCGTGAGAGCGTGGCCTGGGTGGTGCTGATGCCGCGCTGTGCCAGGGCCTTGCGCAGCTGGGCCTGGGAGCGGATGCGTTCGCGCGACAGGATCTGGACGATGCTGGCGTGCCTGGCGGTCTTGGTCCCGGGCACCAGGGGGGCCGTTGCCCCCAGATCGCGCTGAGAGGCCTCGATGGCGGCGCTCATGAACCGGCTTTCTCTGACTGTGCCCGAGCAAGAACCTCGGACAACGTGGCGGTGAAGGCCCTGGCATCATCGTCGGAGAGGATGAAGGGGGGAGCCAGGCGGATCGTGTCGGGGCGAGGCGCGTTGACGATGAAGCCGCGGGCCGCCAGGGCAGCGGCGATCTCAGCAGCGGGTGGGAGCCCGTCCTCCAGCCCGACGCCGAGCAGCAGGCCCCGGCCGCGCACCTGATCGACTCCGTCAACGGCTGCCAGCTGCCTGGACCAGGCCGAGCCGAGCTGCTGAACCCGCTCCAGCAGGGACTGGCTGCGGATGGTCCCGATGACGGCGAGGGCTGCTGCACAGGCCACCGGGTTGCCGCCGAAGGTGGTGCCGTGCTGCCCCGGCTCGAGAAGAGCGGCGGCCTGCCCAGTGGCGACGACTGCGCCGATGGGGATTCCTCCGCCCAGTCCCTTGGCCAGGGTGACGACGTCGGGGACGACGCCCGGCGCCAGCAGGTGGTGGGCCATCCAGGCGCCGGTGCGTCCCATTCCGGTCTGGACCTCATCGATGATGAGCAGCGCGCCGGCGGCCTCGGTCAGCTCGCGGGCCGCCTCCAGGTATCCGGCGGGCAGCTCACGCACCCCGGCCTCACCCTGAATGGGTTCGACGACGAGTGCCGCCACATCCGGCCCCAGCGCGGTGCGCAGGGCCTCGATGTCGCCGGCGGGGATGAACTCGACTCCTCCGGGCAGCGGCTCGAAGGGCTCGCGGTAGGCGGCCTTGTGGGTCAGGGCCAGCGCGCCCATGGTCCTGCCGTGGAAGGCGTCCTGGAGGGCCAGGACGCGGGGGCGCCGGCTCCCGCCGTGGCGGCGGGCTATCTTGAAGGCGGCCTCATTGGCCTCGGTGCCGGAGTTGGCCAGGAAGACGCGGGAGTCGTGAGCGGGACGGTTGGGGAAGGTGAGCCGGACGAGCTCCTCGGCGAGGCCGACCTGGGCGGGGGTGGTGAAGAAGTTCGACACGTGCCCCAGCTCGGAGAGCTGCTCGGTGACGGCCCGGATGATCGCGGGGTGCGCATGGCCCAGGCAGTTGACGGCGATGCCTGCCAGCAGGTCGATGTACTCCTGACCGTCGGCGTCCCAGACATGGGCGCCCCTCCCCCGGACCAGGACCCGGCCGGGGGTGCCGAAGGTGTTCATGACGGCGTCGGTGTAGCGCGCCAGCCAGCCGGCGTTGCCGGTGCCGGATCCCTTCGCCTCCGCGGTGGGTGCCGGTGCTTGCGAGGAGTGGGTCATAGGCTCTTGCCTCCGTTCAGTGGTGGGACCGGAGCGTCTCCGGGGTGGATGACGGTGCCGACTCCCTGGTCGGTGACGATCTCGAGCAGCATGCTGTGGGCCTGGCGTCCGTCGACGACATGCGCCTGCGCGACTCCCCCGTAGACGGCCCGCAGGCAGGCCTCCATCTTGGGGATCATCCCGGCCTCGAGCGTGGGCAGGAGCTCCTCCAGCGCGGCGGTACTGATGAAGGGCACCAGTGTGCTGCGGTCTGGCCAGGCGGAGTAGAGCCCCTCAACGTCGGTGAGCATGAGCAGGGTGCGGGCCTTGAGGGCCACGGCGATCGCGGCGGCGGCCGTGTCGGCGTTGACGTTGAGGACGGTCTCGGAGTCCGTCGTCAGCGGGGCGACCGAGGAGATGACCGGGATGCGGCCCTGGTCGAGCAGGTCGATGATGGGCTGAGGACTGACGTCGACGACGTCGCCGACCAGGCCGACGTCGACCTTGTTCCCGTCCACCGTGGCCAGCCGCTGCCGGGCTCGCAGGAGCCCGCCGTCCTCACCGCTGATGCCGACGGCGGCGGAGCCGTCGGTGTTGAGCAGGGAGACGAGCTCGCGCTGCACGGAACCGGTGAGCACCATGCGGACCACGTCCATGACCTCGGGAGTGGTGACGCGCAGTCCTCCGCGGAACTCCGAGGTGATGCCCAGCCGCTTGAGCATCGCGTTGATCTGGGGTCCGCCACCGTGAACGACGACGGGGCGCACCCCGACCTGGTGCAGGAAGAGGATGTCCTGGGCGAAGGCGCGTTTGAGCTCATCGTTGACCATGGCGTTGCCGCCGTACTTGATGACCATGGTGGCGCCCTTGTAGGTGCGCAGCCACGGCACGGCCTCCAGCAGGACGGATGCCTTGGTCTGTGGGTCGAGGGGGGTACGTTTCATGTCGTGTAGTCCGCGTTGATGGTGACGTATCCGTGAGTGAGGTCGTTGGTCCACACGGTGGCCTGGGCCGGGCCCGCAGACAGCTCGATGTCGATGCGGGTCTCGCGTGGGCTCATGTCCACCGCGTCCCGGTTGGGTTGGGGAGTGCCGTGGCTGAAGATCGTGATGCCGTTGATGGCGACGTCGACCTCGTCGGGGTTGAAGGGGCAGACGTCCTCGGGCACGGTCCCCAGCTGGGAGAGGATGCGCCCCCAGTTGGGGTCGGCCCCCGCGATGGCGCACTTGAGGAGGTTGGAGGAGCTGACGGTGCGGGCCGCGGCCTCGGCGGCCTCCTCGCTGACGGCGCCGGAGACGGTGATGGCGATGTCGTGGGTGGCACCCTCGGCGTCGGCCACCAGGCGCCGGCCGAGCCGGCTCATCACCTCGGTGAGCGCCTCGTCGAGCTCGTCCTGGGAGGGCGTGGTGCCGGAGGCTCCGGAGGCCAGCAGGACAACCGTGTCGTTGGTGGACATGCACCCGTCGGAGTTGATCCGGTTGACGGTTCGCATCGTGGCGGAGGCCAGGGCGTCCTGGGCCTGCTGAGGGGTGAGGACGGCGTCGGTGGTGATGACGGCGAGCATGGTGGCCAACCCTGGGGCCAGCATGCCCACGCCCTTAATCATGCCGCCGATGGTCCAGCTCTGCTCGCCGGCACCGACCGTGAGGGCGTCCTCCTTGGAGACGGTGTCGGTGGTCATGATGGCGGTGGCGGCATCGGTACCGGCCTGAGGCGTATCGGCCAGGGCGAGGGCCGCGACGTCGACGCCCTCCAGGAGGACGGGCATGTCGATGCGCTCCCCGATGACGCCCGTGGAGCAGACCAGGACCTGGTCCGGTTCGGCGCCCAGCAGGCCGGCGGCACGGGAGGCGGTGGCCTCGGTGTCGCACATGCCCTGCGCTCCGGTGCAGGCGTTGGCACTGCCGGAGTTGAGGACGACGGCGCGGGCGTGACCCGCCTGCCCGTCTTCCTGGCCGGCCAGGAGCCGGCGTGACCAGACCACGGGGGCGGCAACGACACGGTTGGTGGTGAACACCCCGGCCGCGGTGTCCAACGGCCCGTCATTGACGACGAGGGCGAGGTCGGGCTTGCCGGAGGCCTTGAGGCCGGCGCGCACGCCGGCGGCGCGGAAGCCCTGTGCTGCGGTCACGCTCACGGTGCGACTCCTTGGATGGTGATGGCGGTGGTCTCCTCCAGCCCGAGGGCGAGGTTGAGGGACTGAACGGCGGCACTGGCGGTGCCCTTGCCGAGGTTGTCGATGGCGCACATGGCCACGACGGCCTCCGCACCACGGTCGATGGCGACCTGAACGGTGGCGGTTCCACTCCCCAGGACGGTGCCGGTGATGGGCCAGCTCCCCTCGGGCAGCAGCTGGATGAGGCTCTCGCCACTACCGGTGGCCCCGTAGGCGTCATCCCAGGCGGCTCGCAGGGCCGCTTCGGGGTCGGGGGCCTCGCGCAGAGCCGCAGTCATGGGGGCGGTGACGGTGGCCAGGATGCCGCGGCTCATGGGAACCAGGACCGGGGTGAAGGACAGGCGTGCTGCACCGGCGGCGGCTCCGGCCACCTCCAGGTTCTGGACGATCTCGGGAATGTGCCGGTGAGTGCCTCCGACGGCGTAGGGCTGAGCCGACCCCAGCGCCTCGGCAGCGGTGAGGTGGGGCTTGAGGGCCTTGCCTGCACCGGAGTATCCGACGGCCAGCACCGCGGTCAGCCGGGAGGGGTCGAGAAGTCCGGCGGCGATACCGGGCTGGACGGCCAGGGTGACGGCGGTGACGTTGCATCCGGGGACGGCGATGCGCCTGGAGGCTGCCAGCTCCTCGCGCTGGGCGTGGGCTCGAGTCTCGCCGTGGTGCAGGAGCTCGGGCATGCCGTAGGTCCAGGCGCCGGCGTAGTCCGAGCCGTAGTAGGCCTCCCACGCCTGCTGACTGATCAGGCGGTGGTCCGCGCCGCAGTCGATGAGTAGCGGCGCGCTTCTGCCGCCCGAGGCGAGCTCCTCGAGGGCCGCCGTGATGGCTCCGGAAGCTCCGTGCGGCAGGGCCAGGACGACGACGTCGTGCTCGGCGAGGATCTCCGCCTCGGTGGGCTGGACGATGCGGTCCGCCAGGGAAAGCAGGTGCGGGTGGTGCTCGCCGAGCCGACTGCCGGCGGACGAGGCCGCGGTGAGCGCTCCGACCTCCACCTCCGGGTGGGCCGTGAGCAGGCGCAGAACCTCACCACCGGCGTACCCGGTGGCTCCAGCAACAGCAACTGACCAAGTCATGCAGCAACCATACATCCGCATGCATAGAAATGCAGTCATCGTCTGCTGCTGTGACTCATCTCCCCTCCGCCCTCAGGGCCGGGGACGCCAGGGACGCCGGGGGCTAGGACCGGTCGCAGCGACTGGTGAGCGTGTCGTCATAGAGGGAGGTGGCGATGGCGTCGGCCCACTGGCGCACCTCGTCCCAGTCGCGGTAGTCACCCTCGGTCGCTCCCCCGAGCTTGGCGATGGAGCGCTCCCGCAGGCTGAGCTTGGAGGGGTCGAAGCGGCCCGCGAAGGTCATGTGATCCTCCGGGTCGATGGCCAGCAGCACCGGTCCGATGCGCATGGGGTCGGAGACCTTGCCCTTGGGCAGGCCGGAGAGCCCCACGGAGAAGGCCCACACGGGCCTGGCTCTGAGGACGTCATGGAAGCGCGTGGTGAAGTCGACGGCCTCCGGCATCCACGTGGTCATGTAGACCGCACTGCCCAGGATGAAGGCGTCGTAATCCTCGACGCTGTCAACATCCTCGGGGCGCTTGGTCTCCACATCGATGTGGGCGGCTCGGAGCCGCTCAGCAATCACCGCGGCCACCTCATCGGTGGACCCATGCTTGGAGGAAGAGGTCAGCAGGATCTTCATGCCGCCTAGTATTACCGAGACCACACCCGCTGTCCGGGATCCTCCGCTCGACAAAATCACTGAAGAAGCACTGACGGCCATGATGTGCATCACATCATGGCCGTCAGTGCTTCTAGGCCAGCTGGCGGGCCCTGCATGGGTCAGCTGCGCAGCTCGGCTCCCAGGAGCTTGGCGGCGCGCTTGACCACGCGCTTGCGCACGCCGGCAGTCTCCTCGGCGGTCAGCGTGCGGTCAGGGGCCCGCAGCACCAGGGAGAACGCCAGCGACTTCTTGCCCTCGCCGAGCTGGGGGCCGCGGAAGACGTCGAAAAGGCGGACCTCCTCGGCCAGGTCCCCGGCGGCCTGTCTGACCAGGGCCTCGACCTCGGCGGCGGTGGTGGTCTCGTCGACGACCAGGGCGATGTCCTCCTTGGCGGCCGGGAAGGTGGAGACGGGCTTGACCTGGAGCGCCCCGGCGTCGCGGGCGGTCTCCAGCAGCGGGTCGAGGTCGATCTCGACGGCGCAGGCCCGCTCGGGGAGTCCGAGCGCGCGCACGACCCGCGGGTGGAGCTCGCCGGCGTGGGCGACGAGCCTGCCGGGCTCGACCTCCTTGCCCCGACGTCGGCCAGGCAGGCGGATCTCCGCGGTGCGGCCGGGGTGCCAGGGGGCGTAAGGGTACTCGGGAGCGCGGACCTCGATCGTGACCCCGAGCGCGGCGGCCACGGTGCGGACCACCTCGACGGCGTCGGCCCAGTCCCAGGGCCGGCCGGCCCCGAGAACCCCGGAGCGCTCGTGCTCACCGGTCATGACGGCGCCGACGTGGGTGGGCTGGGCGGGAATGCCCGCCTCGAGGGCTGCCTCCTCGGACTGGCTGGGGCGCCCGGAGACTCCGGGGATCGGGGCGGGAACAGTACCGGCCGGGTGAGTGACGGAGCCGACCTCGAAGACGGCGACGTCGGTCAGGCCGCGCGAGACGTTGCGCCGGGCGACGTCGACCAGGGAGTCGAGCACGCTGGTGCGCAGGTAGGGGGCGTCCTCGGCCAGGGGGTTGGCCAGACGGACCGTCTGTCGGCGAGCGTCGTCGGCGGGAATCTCGAGCAGGTCGTGGATGTCCCCGATGAAGGGGTAGGACAGGACCTGGGTGAGTCCGGCGTCGGCCAGGGCGCGCACGATGTCGCGGCGGGCCCTCTGGTCGGCGCTCAGCCCCGTGCCGGCGGGGGCCGTGGGCACGATGACCGGGATGGCATCGTATCCGTCGAGGCGGGCGATCTCCTCGGCCAGGTGGGCAGGCCCCACCAGGTCCGGGCGCCAGGTCGGCGGGGTGACGGTCAGCAGCGCGGTTCCGTCGTCGGCGGAGCCACCGCGCTCCACGGTGCAGCCGATGGTGGTGAGCAGCTCGGTGACGCGCTCGGTTCCGTAGGCGACGCCGGTGAGGCGCTCGGCGGCGTCGGCGCGCATGGTGATGGGCTCGGGGGCCCGGGTGCGGTTGATGTCGGTGGCCACGGGCTCGGCGGTGCCGCCGCCGTACTCCACGAGCAGGTCAACGGCGCGCTGGGCGGCAATGGGGGCCAGCTCGGTGTCCACGCCGCGCTCGTTGCGCTTGGAGGACTCGGTGGGCAGCTTGTGGCGTCGTGAGGAGCGGGCCACGCTGACCGGGTCGAAGTGGGCGGCCTCGATGAGGACATCGCGGGTGTCGGCGTCGACCTCGCTGAGGGCCCCGCCGAAGACACCGGCCAGGACCAGTGCCCGTGAGCCCTCGCCGTCCGGGGAGTCGGCGATGACCAGGTCCTCGGGGTCGAGGCTGCGGGTGACCTCATCGAGGAAGGTGAGGCGCTCGCCGTCTTTCGCCCGACGAACGACGATGGGGGCGGTGAGCTTGCCGGCGTCGAAGGCGTGCAGTGGCTGGCCCAGGTCGAGCATGACGTAGTTGGTGACGTCCACGGCCAGGGAGATGGGTCGCATGCCTGCGGCGGTGAGGCGGTCCTGCATCCAAGTCGGCGACGGGGCGTTCGGGTCGATGCCGCGCACGAGGCGGGCGACGTAGCGGTCGCATCCGGGGCGCCCGTGGATGGGTTGGGGGTCCTCGGGGACGACGACGTCGTAGCCGCCCTGCCCGGCGCCGGCCACGCCGTTGGGGTACAGCCCCGTGTTGGTGGCGTCGGCGGGGTCGGTGAAGCGGGCGCCGGTGGAGTGGGAGTACTCGCGGGCCACGCCGCGCATGGCGAAGCAGTAGCCGCGGTCCGGGGTCACGTTGATCTCCAGGACCTCCTCCCCCAGGCCGAGGATGCTGATGGCGTCGGTCCCGGGTGCGGGCGGCTCCTCACCGTCGTGGCCGTGCTCGGCCAGCCACTGCTGGAGCACGATGATGCCGGAGTGGTCCTCCCCGATGCCGAGCTCGCGGGCCGAGCAGATCATGCCGTCGGAGACGTGCCCGTAGGTCTTGCGCGCGGCGATGCGGAAGTCGCCGGGCAGGACGGCGCCGGGCAGGCAGACGACGACGTAGTCTCCGACGTCGAAGTTGTGGGCGCCGCAGACGATGCCGCGGCTGGGCAGGTCGGAGGGCTCCTTGCCGGTGCCGGGGGCGTCATTGTGCTCGGGGCCGACGTCGACGCGGCAGTAGTTGATGACCTTGCCGTTGGACTGCTCCTTGGCCTCGCGGGTGAGGACCTTGCCGACGACGAGGGGGCCGGTGACGGCCGGAGGAACGATGCGCTCCTCCTCCAGGCCCACGCGCACGAGGTCGGCGGCGAGCTGCTCGGCGCTCAGGCCGGTGGGGACGTCGACGTGCTCGCGCAGCCATTCAATGGGGACGTAAGGCATGTCAGTTTCCCTTTCCGGTGGTGCCGAACTGCTGGGAGAAGCGGATGTCGCCCTCGACGATGTCATGCATGTCGGCGATTCCGTGGCGCAGCATGAGGGTGCGTTCCAGGCCCATGCCGAAGGCGAAGCCCGTGTAGACCTCGGGGTCGATACCGCAGGCGGTGAGCACGTTGGGGTTGACCATGCCGCAGCCTCCCCACTCGATCCAGCCGGCACCGCCCTTCTTCTGGGGGAACCACAGGTCCATCTCGGCGCTGGGCTCGGTGAAGGGGAAGAAGGAGGGGCGCAGGCGGGTGCGCGCCTCAGGGCCGAACATGGCCTTGGCGAAGTGGTCGAGGACGCCCTTGAGGTGCGCCATCGTCAGGCCCTTGTCCACGGCCAGGCCCTCGACCTGATGAAAGACGGGGGTGTGGGTGGCGTCGAGCTCGTCGGAGCGGAAGACCTTGCCGGGGCAGGCCACGTAGAGCGGGGGCTGCTGCTCGAGCATGACGCGGGCCTGGACCGGGGAGGTGTGGGTGCGCAGCACGAGGTTGGCGGCCTGCCCCTCGGCCGCCCCGACGCTGGCACCGTCGATGTAGAAGGTGTCCTGCATCTGGCGGGCGGGGTGGTCGGCGTCGAAGTTGAGGGCGTCGAAGTCGAACCACTCGTGCTCGACCTCCGGCCCCTCGGCGATGGACCAGCCCATGGAGGTGAAGAAGTCGCAGACCTCGTCGATGAGGACGTCGAGGGGGTGACGGGCACCGGCCTGCGTCCGCGAGGTGGGGATGGTGACATCGACGGCCTCGGTGCGCAGCATCTCCTCCTCGGCGGCGGCCTCGAGGGTCTCCTGCCTGGCGGTCAGAGCCTTGGCGATGCGCCCGCGAGCGCCGCCCAGGAGCTTGCCGGCGGTGGGCTTGTCCGCCTTGTCCAGGGTGCCGATGAGCCGGTTGGCCAGGGTCAGGGGCGAGGCGTCGCCGGTGTGGGCCAGGCGGGCCTCCTTGAGCTCGGCGAGGGTGCCGGCTGCGGCGAAGGCGGCCAGGGCCTCCTCGACGGCGGCATTGATGCCGTCCTCGTCCAGGGGCGAGAGCGCGCCGGGAGCGTCAGTCATGTTGCGGTGCCTTCCACCAGGTGTCTCCGGAGTTGTCCGCCCTTAAGGGTAGTCCGCGCCGTCGCGTGGGTGTGAATCGTCCTGTCACCGGGGTGGCGCGGTGGCCGCTACCCAACTCGGTCGTGGGTTGGGCATGGGTTGGTTCTGGGCACCGACGAGGTTGCCGCCACGTGGGACTTGACGGTGACGTGACGTCACCTGCTGTCATGGATTCATGCACGTCAAGGAGCTCGCCCGGATCGCCGGAACCACGCCGAGGGCGGTGCGCTACTACCACCACCTGGGTCTGTTGGAGATTCCGCCCACGGTGCGCGGGCGGCGCGAGTACGGCGTCGAGCACGTGGCCCGCTTGCTGCGTATCCGGTGGTTGGCCGACGGCGGACTGTCGCTGACCCAGGTGGCGGAGATGCTTGCCTCGGACACGATCGGCACCGATCAGGATTCCCGTCGCGAGGCGGTACTGCGCGATCTGCGCGCCACGCGGGGCACGATCGAGGCGCAGCAGCACAGCCTGGCCGAGCAGGCCTCGAGAGTCGATGAGCTCATCGCCCGGGTGGAGCGCGGTGAGGGCCTGTCCCCCGCTCCCAGTGCCCTGACTCGTTTCTACGACGACATCGAGGCCCGGATCACCCGGATGGGCGGCAATGTGCGCGGCCTGCGGGCTGAGCGCCAGATGATGGTGGTGCTCGCCTCTCTGGGCATGGTGCCCGACAGTGCGATCCCCTTCATCGAGGGGCTTGATGAGGATGATCGCGAGCTGTCCGCTCAGCAGGTCGCGGACTTCGCCCGCCTGGCCACGCTCAGCGAGGCCGAGGGGCGCGCTGAGGCGCACCGGCTCGCACAGAACAG
The DNA here is from genome assembly GCF_001807465.1 of Actinomyces sp. HMSC08A09. Taxonomy (NCBI): domain Bacteria; kingdom Bacillati; phylum Actinomycetota; class Actinomycetes; order Actinomycetales; family Actinomycetaceae; genus Actinomyces; species Actinomyces sp. HMSC08A09. Next base: position 18,587 of record NZ_KV789107.1, read on the forward strand.
CTGGGGGCTGGCGTGCCGCCACAAGGAGCACGCCCTGGCCGTCCTGAACGATCTTCCCTCGGGAGCTCTGGGGCGCACCATGTGGCGACTGACCCATGTGCTGACCACTTCCAGCTACCCCCATCCTGCTCAGCAGGCCTTCGTGACTGAGCTCATCGAGCTCATGCTCACCGATCCGGACTTCGCCACAACAATCCGCCGCTCGGCGGGAGAGGAACCAGTGCTGTGAGAGTCAAGAGCGCCACGGCGAAGAAGGCAACGAGTATGTCAGCAGCGACGTCCCGCTCGGATACGGATGAGCCCACCGCGGACTCCGCTCCGGCCGCCGTCCGCGACCTGGGCGCCGGCTGCGAGCCGCCGGTGCGCGTGCGCGGCCTGGTTAAGCACTTCGGGCGCTTCAGGGCGCTTGACGGCCTGGACCTGACCGTGGAGGCGGGCAGTGTCCACGGCTTCCTCGGCCCCAATGGGGCGGGGAAATCCACCACGATCCGCGTCCTGCTGGGGCTCTACCGGCCCGACGGCGGAAGCGTGAGCGTGCTGGGCAGCGAGCCGTGGAGGCAAGCCGCGGTCATCAACCGGCAGGTCTCCTATGTTCCCGGTGACGTGGCGCTGTGGCCGGCCCTCACCGGTGGCCAGGTGCTCGACGCCCTGGCCGGGCTGCGCGGCTCTCGCAACGCCAAGCGGGAGGCCGAACTCATTGAGCGCTTCGACTTGGATCCGAGCAAACGGGTACGGACCTACTCCAAGGGGAACCGGCAGAAGGTGGCACTCGTGGCCGCCCTGGCCGCGCCCACGAGCCTGCTGGTGCTCGATGAGCCCACCAGCGGCCTGGATCCGCTCATGGAACGGGTCTTCACCGAAGAGGTTGCCAGAGCCGCTGCTGAGGGCCGCACGGTTCTGCTCTCCAGTCACATCCTGGCCGAGGTCCAACACCTGTGCAGTGCGGTGACGATCATCAAGGACGGCCGGGTCGTCGAGCAGGGCGACCTGGGGACCCTGCGGCGGTTGTCGCGCACCCGCATCGAGCTGGGCACTGCGGACGCTGAGCTCGGCACCGTCAGGCAGGCGGTGGAGGCCCTGGGGCTCGACGTCTTCGAGGACGGTGGCCGCCTGAGCCTTGAGGTGGCGGCGGAGCAGGTGCCGACGGTGCTGAGCCTGGCGGGCGAGCACCGGATCCAGGACGTCACCTGCGAGCCGGCCAGCCTGGAGGATCTCTTCCTGCGTCACTACGAGGAGGCCTGATGAGCGCCGCATTGAGCACAGCTGCGGGCGTGTCAGCACCAGCTATCAGCTCTAACGCCACCAGCGCCCTTGCCGGCTGGGAGGCCTACCTGTGGATTCTGCTCAGACGATTCCGGTTTCAGATCGTGGCCTGGCTGGCGCCCCTGTGGCTGTTGGTCGGTGTCACCGCACCGAGCTACGAGAGCGTCTACCCCTCATTGGCGACCCGGACGGTGCTCATCGAGCAGATGCGCAAGTCTCCGGGAACGCGCCTCCTCTACGGCTATGTCCCCTTGCCCGGCCGGCTCGGTCAGCTCCTGCAGTGGGAGACGGGGACCTTCCTGCTCGTGTGCACCGCACTCATGGCGATTCTGCTGACCTGCCGGGTACTGCGGGCCGATGAGGATGAGGGGCTCGTCGAGGTTCTGCGCGCCACGGGCGCGGGCAGGTCGGTTCCTTTTCTCGTGCCGGTGGCCCTGGTGTGGGTGGTGGTCGGCGCCCTGTCTGCGGGGGTTGGTGGCCTTCTGACCTGGCAGACCGGGAGCATCGAGGAGCTGACGGTGAGCGGGGCCTGGGCACTGGCTGGGACGATCTGCGTGACGGGCTGGGCGTTCTCGGCTATCGCGGCAGTGGCCTGCCAGCTGGGTCGTCAAGTGGGCCAGGCCAGGGGCCTGTCCATGCTGGTGCTCGCACTCGCCTTCGCGATGCGGGTGAGCGCCGACCAGATCTCCGACAGCACCGACTCGGACTGGCTCCGGTGGTTGACTCCCCTGGGGTGGCGCGACCTCGTGCGCCCTTATACCGATGACCGGTTCGCGGTGCTCCTGGCTTGCTGCGCCGTGGCCATCGCTCTGGTACTCAGCGCCGCAGTGCTCGCCGCGCGCCGCGAGTACCTGGACGGCTACCTGCCCGACCGCAGCTCGTCTCGGCGCCGGTGGCGGGTGCGGGGGCACATGGATCTGCTCGGGCGCCTGTCATGGCGGAGCCTCATCGGCTGGGCACTGGCCTCGACGGCTCTGGCACTCCTGTACGGCTCGGTGTCCGGAAGCATCAAGGACCTGCTGGCCCCCGGTTCGCCGACGGCCTCCTGGGTCGGCAAGATGGCCGTGGGGTCCCCGGTGGAGCAGTTCATGTCCCTCATGACGGTGGTCACGACGCTGCTTGTGGCCGTGGCGGCAGTGCGACGGGTGAACGGGTTGGCGGGCCTGGAGCGCGCGGGACTGGTGGAGGTCGAGCTGGCCGCCGGGGTGAGTCGTGGCCGAGTGCTCCTCTCCCAGGTTCTGTGCGCACTGATCGAGTCAATCGTCCTGCTGCTGGTCTCGGCGACGGTTCTGGCGGCGACGACGGCGACTCAGCTCACCGACGACCACGCCGTGGCGCGATCCTTCGTGTTCACCGTGAGCCAGCTGCCCGGCATGGTGGCAGCGATCGGGATCGCGACGGCCCTAGTGGGTCTGGCGCCAAAACTGGCCGGCCTGTCCTGGGCGGCCGTCACCTGGAGCGCTTTCGCCCAGTTCTTCGGCGGACTCGTCGAGCTTAAGGACTGGGCCAAGGATCTCAGCGTGCTCGGCCACCATCTCGACGTCGTCGGAACCCCGGACTGGAAGCCCTTGGCCGTCCAGGCCCTGGTTGGCCTCACCAGCATCACGATCGGCCTGGTCGCCTACACCCACCGCGACCTGCCCGCCTAACGACGAGCCCACCCTCTCTCACCTCGTCATCTCGCCTTGCTCTCAGAGCACACAGGCAGCAGCACCCAGGTGAAGAAGGGCCACGACAAGAGGGAACGCAACCATTCCCGGCACGCGGTGCACGACACCGATAGCGGCGTCTCCTAGCTGGGCGACCGCCGCTGCGACCAGGACAAACAAGGTCAGCGGCCGAGCAGGATCCAGCCAGACAACAACAGCGACCAGCAATCCGAGCGGGATGCCTCGAGCCGCGTACATGGCCGGATAGAAACGCCCCTCTCGCCCGCCATAGCCAGACGGCGCAAGTGCCTGCGGACGGATCACCGCACCGACAGCGAACCCTGCACAGACGATTCCCAGCGCCGAGTTCAGCAAACGCAAGCCACCACGGCACGAGGACCACCCCCTATCGTTCACTTCTAAATCATTCTGTATTGTACCGTTGTTCTCATGACCGGAGAAGATGGCCACACAATCCTGTCCTCAACATGCTTCCAGCTCGGCGTCACGGGCAGCCAGATCACCCAGTCCTTCTCGAGACATATCGAGCGCATCGGCCTGTCCCACAAACAAGTGGGGCTGCTTGCCGTCGTCGACGCCGGAGTGGCGACCTCTCAACGCAAGATCGCCACGCAACTTCATGTCGCCCCAAGCCTGGTGGTCACACTGGTCGACCAGCTCACCAGCGCCGGTGCCGTGCGCAGGACACGCAGTCGGAGCGATCGTCGAGTGCAGACCATCGAGATCACCGACGAAGGGCGCAGACTATTGAAGGCTGCCACCGACGTCGCCAGCAGACTCGACGCCGACCTGCGCACACACCTCACCCCCGACGATCAACAAGCCTTGGATAGGTTCCTGCCTTCCCTCCTTCACGCCGCTACAGCAACAGGTCAAGACGAGGCCTAGCCCAGGTACACTCACCGACCCCGACGCGAGGACCGAGCCTTGGTCCGCCCACGCCACGGTCGACCCCATCGGCATCATGACCGGCCTGGTCGCCTACCCCCACCGCGACCTGCCCGCCTGACGACGGAAGACGGTGCTACAGTTGCTACGGGGTGATGTACATGCAGACGATCATGCACCGGGAACTGCGCAACAACAGCGCCGCGATCCTCCACCGAGTTCAGGCCGGCGAGACGTTTGAGATCACCAACAATGGTGAACCTGTTGCGATACTCTCGCCTATTTCCCGGGACCGGCTCTCCATCCTCAAGCGGCAAGGAGCGGTCCGCGAAGCGACGCATGTCGACTTCAGGGCCCTGAAACGCACAGCAGACGTGAGTTCCCAAGCCGTACTGGACGATCTTCGCGGGGAACAATGAGCGTCTACTACCTCGATACCTCCGCGGCCTTGAAGCTCCTCATTGAGGAGAAGGAGTCTGAGCCACTGGCTGCCTGGCTCACATCGCATACAACCGACGGAGACTCACTATGTTCCTCTTTCCTCCTGCACACTGAGCTCCACTGCGCCGCTCGACGACGTAGTGAACTCGATCAGGAGACGGTCGCTTCTCTCCTTTCAGGGATCAACCTCATCGACATATCAAGGTCGCAGCTCATTGACGCAGCTAGAACTTCGTTGGGATTGAGGGCAGCAGACGCCATCCACCTGACAGTGGCACTGGATATTCGAGCAGACGCCATCATCACCTATGACATCGAGATGCAAAATGCCGCACGTTCCTGCAACCTCTCGCCAGTGGCACCCTCCTAAGAGATGACTCCTCCCGCCGAGGGTGAGGCAAAAGGTCGCCCCGCCCTCAGCGGGTACGCGACTCGATGTAGCGGGCCAGTGCCCCTAGGGACCAGTTCACGATGATGTAGAGCACGGCGATGATGACGTAGGTCTGGAAGAAGACCGACAAATGGGCATCGATCTTCGCCTGGCCGATCATGGTGGAACCGCGATACATGAGCTCGGGGTAGGCGAGCACGTATGCCAGCGTCGTCCCCTTGATGATGGTCACCATCTGCGTGATAAGGGTTGGGAGCATGAGGCGCAGGGCCTGCGGCGCCAGGATGAGGCGCATCGTGAGCGATGGACTCATCCCCAGTGCCCAAGCGGCCTCCGTCTGGCCACGGTCCAGCGCCCGGACACCGGAGCGGAAGACCTCCGCCGTCGTCGCCGAGGTGCACATGACGATGGGCAGTGCCAGCTTCCAGAAGTCCGAGATCGTGGCGAAGCGGGGAACCACCAAGAGGAAGAAGTAGACGAGCAGCAGCATCGGCACCGCCCGCATGGCATCGATCCACAGGCCTATCAGCCACTTGATGGGGCGGTTGTCCAGCAAGCGGAGCCAGCCCAAGGCGATTCCCAGGGGGAAGGTGAGCACCGCGGCAACACCTCCCAGGGTCAACGTGGTCCCGGCCGCCTCCAGGAGCTGGCTGACCACCGACTGCCCCAGGAAGTAGCGCCACTTGGGATAGTCGAGCTGTCCCGCGAGGTCCAGCCGGTAGAGGACCGCGGCCGCCAGCGCCGCGATTCCAATGACGGCGACGACTGATCCGATGGCGATCAGGATGCGCCCCCGCGGCCCGGGCTCATCGAAGAGCAGTGCCGCATCCGCCGCCCCGGAGCCCTGACTCCGCTGACGGCGTGGACGGGGCTCTGTCATCGGCATGATGTCTGAGCTCATGCTCGCCCCCTCCCCATGAACTCGAGGCGCCTCTCAAGGAGCCCGCCGAACTTCGTGGCAGCGAAGGCGATGGCCAGGTAGGTAAGGCCGGAGGTGAGGAAGGTGATGACTCCCGCGGCTCGTTCCTGGTTGATTCTCTGCGTCACGGCCGTCAGCTCGACGACACCGATCGCCGCGGCGAGCGAGGAGCCGATGAGGCAGGCGATGAAGATGTTGACCAGTGGCTGGATCGTGCGGGCCAGCGCCTGGGGCAGGACGATGCCGCGAATGATGAGCCCGAAGGGCATGCCCAGTGCACGGGCGGCCTCGATCTGCCCCTTGGGCACCGAGTTGATCCCGCTGCGGACCGTCTCACACACGAATCCCGATGAGGAGAAGACCAGCGCCACGATCACCGACCAGAACAGCGGGATGGTGATGCCGACATGAGGCAGCGCCAGCCCGACAAGCACCATGAGGCACAGATTGGGGATATTGCAGGCCACTGTCACCCACGCCGCACCCAGCGCACGCAGCGGGGGGATGGGACCGACCCGAAAGATGGCCATAAGCGACCCCAGGAGCAGCCCACCCAGGTAGGACAGGACGGAGATCACCAGCGTGACCAGCAGCCCCCAACCGATAGCGGGGAGATTGTCGGTAATGGCACTCACAGTCGCCTCCTTGAACGATGCGGGTCGTCACCATGACGGGAATGCTGTCGGCTGCTGCGCCGTCGGCCCTGCGGCGGGTCCGCTCGAGTTGACGACGCAGCGAGCCTGACAGGCAGTGAGGTCGTTCAGGAGCTCTGCGGGGTCGCGTCGCCGCCGGCCGAGGACCCGGGCACCGAGCCGAGGGCCGGGGGCTGAGGGGCGGTGCCACCGAGGGACTTGCCGATCGTCGCCTCCCAGATCCTCTTCCAAGTGCCGTCATCCTCGATCGTCTTGAGGAAGGTGTTGACGAAGGCCTGTGCCCCGGAGTCCTTGGGAAGTCCGATGCCGTAGGGGTCCTCGGCGAAGGTCTCACCGACGATCTTGACCTTGTCATTGGACAGGACCTCGCTCTTGAGCAGGGACTGGTCCACGACGTAGGCCTTGACCTGCCCGCTCTCGACGGCGGCGACGCACTTGGCCTGGGTGTCGAAGGGCTTGGCGGTGGCCTTGGGGGCGTACTTCTTCAGGGCGGCGGCCGACGAGGAGTTGGACTGGACCGCGACGTCCCCGGTGAGGGTGTCGACGCCGGTGATGTCCTTGTTATCGGCCTTGACCAGGATGGCCTGGCTGGAGGCGTAGTAGGGGCCTGCGAAGTCGATCTTCTTGGCCCGCTCCGGGGTGATCGTGTAGGTGGCGATGACGGCCTTGACCGTGCCGTTGGTCAGGACGGTCTCGCGCGTCTCGGAGGTGACCTGCTGGACCTCGAGGAGGGAGCGGGCGTCGTCTCCGCCGATGATATAGCGGGCCAGCGCCTGGGCGATGGCCGCATCGAAGCCGGAGATCTTCTTCGTCTTGGAGTCCTCCCAGGAGAAGACCTCGGAGGTTTTGGTCCCGCCGGTGACGAGCTTTTTCGCCTGCTTCACGGAGGCGGCCCAGGGGGAGGCGGCCACGACGTCGGCGGCGGCCACCGGACCGGAGTTGATGGCCTTGTCGTAGTCGGCGTCGGAGGCCGACGACGAGGCGACGGCCTTACCGTCGGCGCCCGTGTCGGCGCAGGCGGCCAGGACGCCTGCCAGGGAGAGGGCGCCGGTCGTGGCCAGGAGTCCGCGGCGGGAGAGGGTGGTCATGGTGTTCCTTTCGTTCGGACGGGGAGGGGCCGTCCCAGGCGCTGGGCCTGCGGTGGTCGCCGCACTCGGGAGAGGATGCGGTTCGGGGCTCAGTGGCTGAGCACCTTGGAGAGGAAGTCGCGGGCGCGCTCCGTGCGCGGGGAGGAGAAGAACTCGGCAGGCCGGCCGGACTCAACGATCTGGCCGCCGTCCATGAAGACGACCCGGTCGGCGACCGAGCGGGCGAAGCCCATCTCGTGGGTGACGACGAGCATGGTCATACCCGAGGCCGCCAGGTCCTTGATGACGTCGAGGACCTCGTTAATCATCTCCGGGTCCAGGGCGCTGGTGGGCTCATCGAAGAGCATGAGCTTGGGGTCCATCGCCAGCGCTCGGGCAATGGCGACGCGCTGCTGCTGACCTCCGGAGAGCTGAGAGGGACGCTTGTCGGCCTGGTCCTCCAGGCCGACTCGGGCCAGCAGCTCACGGGCCCGCTCCTCAGCCCGCCCCCGGGGGATGCCGCGCACCTTGATGGGCGCCAGGGTGATGTTGTCCAGGACCGTGCGGTGCGGGAAGAGGTTGAAGGACTGGAAGACCATTCCCACCTCGGCGCGCAGCTGAGCCAGGGCCCGGCCCTCCTGAGGCAGCGGGATTCCGTCGATCTCGATCTGCCCTTCCTGGATCGGCTCGAGGCGGTTGACGGTACGGCACAGGGTCGATTTGCCCGATCCCGAGGCGCCGATGACGGCGACAACCTCACCACGGTGGATGTCGAGGGAGACGTCATCGAGAGCCTTGAAACGGCCGTAGTACTTGGTGACGTTGCTGATCCGCACCAGGACGTCATCGTCCCGGTCTGCGGCGGTCTGGTCAGGAGAGGGTGCGGATGCGGTCACGAGTACCTCGTCTCAACATGGGTATGGGAGCGTCATCTGTCTCATCGACAGCAACAGCAACACATCCGCATGCGCACTGCATTCCTCCTTGGCTTGTGTCGGCCTACACATATCAGAGAGTTCCAACCTCTCGTCAGGAAGAGTAGCACCGTCTCCAACCGGAGCGTCAACCGTCTCACAACTCCCCCGAACCTGGGACGATGCTCACACGCCATACAGAGCGCCTAACCGCGTACGCCGACCACGCGGTCGTAGTCTCATCTGCATGAGCCCCGCGAATACCACCGATCCGCGCCGCCGACTCCAGCCCGAGCAGCGTCGGGAGGAGCTGGTGAGAGTCGGCGTCGAGCTGTTCGCGGAGGGGACGCTCGACCGCACTCACGTCAACGAGATCATCAAGCGGGCCGGTGTCTCACGCACGCTCTTCTATCACTACTTCCCCTCCAAGATGGCCTTCGCCCGCGCCATCGTGGAGTACGAGATCCTTCACCTTCACGGCCTGGTCGAGCAGCAGACGGCACTGACCCTGGAAGGGGCGATCTCCACGTTCGCGGGCTACGTGAAGGCCAGGCCAGACAGCCTTCGAGCGCTTCACACCGGAGGTCTTGACCAGGACCCTGAGATCGCGGCCGCGCTGGCCACCAGCTTCGAGCGTTACGAACGCCTCGTCCTCATGCTCATGGGCATCCCCGAGCCCGACGCGCGCGCCATGTTCGCCGCCCACGTGTGGATCAGCACCATGATCTCCCTGTGCCTGGCCTGGCTGGATCACCCCGAGATCAGCCAGGAGACCATCACGAACATGTCCGCCCAGACACTGCGGAGCCTGGTGTCCCAGGCTCGCCAGGGCGCCGAGCACACCCCCGAGCCGGTGAGCGACCGCTGAGGGCGAGCACTAAGGGCGAACCGAGCCGCATCGAGACTCAGACCTTCCCCGGGGCCGCTCACACTTTCTTCCAGTATTTCGAACCCATCGTAAAAAAGGCGTTCGCGTAGGCGCGAACGTGCTACTCTCTCCCCCGGTTGTACAAGACGTACAATAGAACAACGATGAGGGCTCACCCGCACTGTGGCACCCCTCGCTCTCAGAAGGAGAGCCGATCATGCCTCAAGGCACCACTGGAGATGTGGTGGCTGTACGCCGCAGGACGTCGCGCGTCCTCTTCGCTCCGGAGACATTCAACTTCGCCGAGGTGACCCGTGCGATCGAGGTGGCCCGCCGGATGCCTTCGCACGTCGAGTGCGTCTTCGCCGGCTTCTCGCCACGTAACACTGAGTACATCAGGGCCGCGGGCTTCGAGTTCCGTCTGCTGACCCCCTACCTCAGTGAGGAGGAGGGAAGGCTGGCGCTGGACTTCGACCAGGGCCGCAGCCTGCGTCACCCGTTCACGGAGAAGATGCTCGCCCAGCGGGTGACAAGTGAGCGTGTGCTACTGCGTTCCTTGCGTCCCGACGCCGTTGTCATCGGAGTAACTCCCAGCCAGTTTATTTCTGCGCGGGCGGAGTGCGTGCCGCTGGTTTTCGTACGGCCCTTCGCCTACTCCCTGGCGCATCTGGAAGCAGCTCGCGCCGCCGGGGCCACCGGCTTCCTGCCCCGTACCTCCCCGGAGGAGTGCCTGGTCGACAACGTGGCCGCTCACGCGCTCCATGCGCTCGGGACGCGGCTCCCCCTGCCTCGTTCCTTCCATTCTGTGGCCAGGGCCAATGGCGTCTCGCTGCCCCAGGGGGTGCTCAACGGGCTCACCGCCGACCTCAACCTCATCGCCACTGCCCCGCACCTGCTTCCCGGGTGGCTGAGGATGCCTCAGGTGCACCGGGTGGTGGGGCCGGTCTACGCCCGCCTACCCGGGGAGCTCCCCGAGTTCCTGGCCGACCTGGCCGCCGGCCCCCAGCCCCTGGTGTACTTCGCCATGGGCTCATCGGGGAACCGTGACCTCGTCCTTCATGTGCTGGCAGGCCTGGGCCGGGCGGACTGCCAGGTGCTGGCTCCGGTGCGTTCCCACCTTCGCCAAGAGGACCTGGAGAATCTTCCACGCAATGTCCACGTCACTGACTGGCTTCCGGCCCACCAGCTGGGCGACGCCGTCGACCTGGCCGTCACTCACGGCGGGGAGGGAACGGTACAGACCAGCTGTGTCCAGGGGTGGCCCTTCATCGGGATTCCGTTGCAGTTCGAGCAGCGTTTCAACGTGCAGCGTTGTGCGGCCTTCGGCTCGGCCAGGCTCGTGTCGCAGCGGGAGGCTCGCAGGACCGACTGGGCGGAGCTGGTGCGCCAGGCCCTGGCCGACGACGGCATGCATTCACGCGCCAGGCGGATGGCCGGGCTCATGGAGGGACTCGACGGACCGGGCCGGGCCGCTGAGGCGATCTGCGAACTGCTGTGAGTCAGCTGCGGCCAGAGTTCTGGGCCTGTGCCCGGGCGCTGGCGTAGAGGCAGACGGCCGCGGCCGCGGCGACGTTGAGGGACTCCGCCTTGCCGTAGATGGGGATGGAGACGACGGCGTCGGCTCGGCTCAGTGCCTCTGAGGGCAGTCCGTGGGCCTCGTTGCCGAGCAGCCAGGCGCTGGGAGCCTCCAGGAGGGACTCGGCCTCGAAGAGGTCGAAGTCCCCGCGTCCGTCGGCGGCCAGGACGGTGAGCCCGGCGTTGTGGAGGGCGGTGACGGCGTCGTCGAGGGCCACGCCGGTGACCACGGGCAGGTGGAAGAGGCTTCCGGCGGTGGAGCGCACGACCTTCGGTGCGGTGGGGTCCACGCTGCCGCGCACGAGGACGACGGCGTCGGCTCCGGCGGCGTCGGCGGCCCGGATGATGGTGCCGGCGTTCCCGGGGTCCTGGGCCTGGGTGAGGACGGCGACGAGCCTGGCCCCCTCCAGGGCGGCGGCCAGCGCCTCGGAGCCGGTGACCTCCTCGGTGGCCACGACGGCAAGGAGGCCCTGGGCGTCGGGACTCATGGCGTCCATGACCTGCTGGGTGGTGACGTGCACGTAGAGCCCGGCCGTCACGGCCTCGTCCCAGATCTCGCTGTGGCGCTCGAGGGCCGCCTCGGTGAGGTAGACGTCGAGCACGCGGCCGGGGACGTGCCGGACGGCCTCGCGCACACCCTGGGGGCCTTCGACGAGGAAGCGACGGTGCTTGGCCCGCGCGTTGCGGCGCGACAGGCCCGCCACCCGGGAGATGCGGGCCGATGCCGGATTGCTCAGCACCTCGTGGCCGGCGGCCGGCCCCTCACTGACGGTGCGCCGCCGCGGCCCACGGACCTGAGGACGCTCGGCGGAGTCGTCGAGGAACTCATCGGGGACGGCGGAGGCGGTAGGGCTCATGCCGTCAGCCTACGCGAGCGGCCTCCCAGAACGCCGAATCCTCGCCACCAACCGGTTCAGGGTGTGTGGCGAGGACTCGACGATGCTGTGTCAGCGGGGCTGGCGCCCGGCTGCACTGGTGATTCAGGCCTTGGGGGCGTTGACGTCCTCGGGGAGGGCCTTGCGGGCCACCTCGACGAGGGCCTTGAAGCCTGCGGGCTCGTTGACGGCCAGCTCGGCGAGCATACGGCGGTCGATCTCCACGCCGGCCAGGCCAAGCCCCTGGATGAAGCGGTTGTAGGTCAGGCCCTCGGCGCGGGCGGCAGCGTTGATGCGCTGGATCCACAGGCGACGGAAGTCGCCCTTGCGGGCGCGACGGTCGCGGAACGCGTAGACGCCGGAGTGGGTGACCTGCTCCTTGGCCTTGCGGTAGAGGCGCGAGCGCTGGCCGCGGTAGCCCGAGGCCTTCTCGAGAACGGAACGACGCTTCTTCTGGGCGTTAACAGCCCGCTTCACACGTGCCATGGTGAGACTCCTTGGTGGGTTGGGCGGTCAGCGACCGAGCAGCTTCTTGACCTGGCGGACGTCGGCCGGGGCGACCGGCTGGTCCTGGGACAGCTTGCGCTTGCGGCGGGAGGACTTGACCTCCAGCAGGTGGCGCTTGTTGGCCTGCTCGCGCATGAGCTTGCCGCTGCCGGTGACCCGGAAGCGCTTCTTGGCACCGGAGTGCGTCTTGTTCTTCGGCATGGGTAATTTCCTCTTCTCGGTCCCTGGGAGACCAGTGGTCGCCGGGACTGCGGACCCCGCTCACGGTGGCGAGGGGGTGGGTCGGTGGTGTCAGGTGAGTGTCGAGTGCACCCTCGGGCGCTCTCAGGCGTTCTCGCCGGCAGGTGCCCCGTCTGAGGCCTTGGCGCCCTTGGGTGCCCGGCCCGCGTGCTTCTCGGCACGGCGGGCGGCGCGGGCCTCCTCGCGGCGGCGGCGCTGGTCGGACTTGACCTCGGCCTTCTTGCGGACCGGGGCCAGGACCATGACCATGTTGCGGCCGTCCTGACGGGGGTGGGACTCGATGGTGCCCAGCTCGGCCATCTCCTCGGCCAGGCCCTGCAGGAGCCTGATACCGAGCTCGGGCCGGGACTGCTCACGGCCGCGGAAGCGGACGATGCACTTGACCTTGTCCCCGCCCTTGAGGAATCGCTCGACGTGGCCGCGCTTGGTCGCGTAGTCGTGCTCATCGATCTTGGGGCGGAACTGGATCTCCTTGAGCTGGGTGTTTGCCTGGTTGCGTCGCGCGTCGCGCGCCTTCATGGCCGACTCGTACTTGAACTTGCCGTAGTCCATGAGCTTGCACACCGGAGGGCGGGCGTCGGGTGCCACCTCGACCAGGTCGAGATCGGCCTCCTCAGCCAGACGCAGGGCGTCCTCCACGCGGACAACGCCGACCTGCTCGCCGCTGGGGCCGACGAGACGCACTTCGGGAACGCGGATCCGTTCGTTGATACGGGGCTCGCTGATGTCGGTTCCTCACTCTGAGTCACGGATGGTTGCGGAACGAGGAAAGGCCCCCGTTCCTGCCGCGCAGGTCGGAGGCCTCGTGATGAGCGCGATCACCGCACGGCCGTGGCCGAGCAGGGATCGCGAAGGGCTGGTCACCCTCGCATGAACCCGATTCCCGAAAGGAACCCAGGTGGGATCGCTCCGCTTGCGCACCGGGGCGAACCCCGGGTGGTCAATGAGGGATATTACCAGGACACGGGCTCGCTCTCCCACTGCTCCCTCGCCCCTATTGACGTGAGTCCTCCCACGTGTGGGGCGTGCGTCGGGGCGAGGCAGGTCGTCAGAAGGCCCGGTGGTTCGTGCGGACTCCCCACATGACGACGACGGCACTGGCTGCGGCCTGGATCCCGAGGAGCATCGTCGTCGGCACCGCGATACCGCTGGCGACCAGCGCCACGGTCAGTGCTCCGACGGCGACGGCGTCGGGCCCTTGAGTCAGCATCTGCAGCACTCCCGGCGGCAGGGACCCCATGGGAGAGGCGATGAGTCCGGCGGCGAAGTCGGGCATCTCCCGGTACCCGGAGCGCAGCGCCGCCCCGGCCCAGGCCCAGCCGCTCACCAGGGCCAGGGCGGCCACGATGGCCAGCCCATTCCAGGCGGCCGCAGTCCCAAGGGCCGCCATGGCCGGAGCCAGGCTCAGCAGGGACCAGACGCTCATGAGGACGGCCGGCACGAGCAGGTGGCCTACTCGCACCACCCACGGCGCCACCGGCCAGGAGGCGTCAGGACCGCCGTCGAACCAGGCCTGACGCGCCGGCTCGGCAACGGCCAGGGTCGCGATCCAGCCCCCGATGAGGTACCCGACGGCGCGCAGCGGGGCGCCGACCGCCCCGGACAGGAACGGCAGCATCGCGATGGTCAGCCCAACCCCCATCTGAAGCAGGCGCCGGCGCTGGCGACGCAGCAGGATCCAGTCCGCCTGAGCCACTGCTATCAGCACCCCCAGGGGCCGGGGCAGTCGGCTCCCGATCCGCGCCGCCCGCAGCGATGAAGGAACGGCGGGCCGGGCGGGATCCGGGGAGAGCAGTCGCCCCAGGGCCCTGGTGTCCAGCGACAGCAGCGAGACGTGCGCGCCGAAGGACCGCGCGACGACGGCCAGGAGCGCAGCATCATGCACCTTACCCAGGCTGCCTCTGGCCCGCCGCCATCCCAGCACGGCCAGGAAGTCCAGCACGCCGGCCAGGAGGGCGACCACCGTGTTGCCGAGCAGGGAGCGCGGGAAGGCAATCACCACACCGGTCAGGAATGCTGCGGCCCCCGCCAGGATGAGACGACGCCGCAGCCGCTCGACATCGCGGTCAAGAATCTGGGTCTTGATGAGCTCGGTGAGAACCAGGCAGGTCCCGGCCGACGTCAGGGCAGGCCACGCGATGGCGGCGAGCCAGCCGCCTCCGGCCGCCACCGCCGGGAGCACGCCCGCCGCGGCTCCCACGGTGGCCGCGATGAGGTACTCGACGCGGGCCACCGGCACCAGGAGACTGCCCCGGTCTCCAGGCATGGGCAGCCACCAAGCCGCCTCGTGGGGGCGCAGGAAGAGGGGGCCGAGCCGGCCGAGTGAACCGACACCGACCGCCACCAGCAGCATGAGCAGCGCCAGGAGCCCCCACCCGGGGTCGAGGCCCACCGTGGCGAAGCCGCCGAGCGCACCGGCCCCAACCGCTGAACCAGGCGGGGTCACAACCATCCGGCGCAGATACGGGGCCAGGATCGTCACGACGACGATGAGTGTCAGGAGTACGGAGTAGACGTCCCCCACGAGCGCCCAGACACCGCGGAGGTGCCGCCGAGTACGGCGCCGCACCCACCTGCGCAACGCGGCCCCATCGGGAAAGGTCGTCGTTTCCAGCTCGGTGGAGAGGACCGGCGCCGTCCGGTCACCCAGCGGCGTCACCGCAGCCCCTCCTCAATGGCGCGCACGCCGTCGTCCACACTGAGCATCCGGGTGTCGCGTCCGACGAGGAGCACGTCGGTGGCCGCCTCCTCCACGATCTCCGGGTCGTGGGAGACCATGAGAACTCCCCCGCCGGCCTCACGCTCCTCAACGAGCATGTCGGCCAGGAGCAGACGGGTCACCCGGTCCAGGCGCTGCTCGGGCTCGTCGAGGACCAGCAGCCTGCGGGGCCGGACCAGGACTGACGCCAGTGCCAGTCGGCGCCGTTGCCCCGAGGAGAGCTCCTCGGGCAGGTGCCCCGCGAGCTGTCGCAGCTCCAGGTCCTCCAGCAGGTCACTGACCCGCTCGTCGGCCTCGACGACACCGTGCCCGAAGCAGACCATCCGCAGGTGCTCGGCGACGGTCAGGGTGGGGAAGAAGGACTCCCGCCCCAGATCCGTGGCGAGGGCGGTGCGCTGGGCGCCTGAGCGGGGATCCGGGACGTGTCCGAGTACGTGAACCTGCCCCGACAACGGGCGCAGTAGCCCGCAGCACGTGCACAGGATCGTCGACTTGCCGGCCCCGTTGACCCCGACAAGGGCCAGCACCTGGCCGGGAAGCAGGTCGAAGGTCGCCGGGGCGCAGACCGGCTGGTCACCGTATCCGACACTGAGGTCGCGAGCACTCACCAGCGACTCACGACTCACCGTCGGGAGCTGGGTGCCGGCGTTGGCATCATGGCGGATACCGGGTGTTGACACCGGGTCCGGACGAGATGGGACTGAGGCGGTCGACTTCGTGCTCATCGGTACTATTCCAACACACGTTTTTTTCGGTGGCCTGGTCGAATCGGATGCCTTACGCTCCGCTGTCATGGATTGGAACAGCGTGAGGACCACGGACCCGAATGGCGCGTCCGACGACGATTCCGCCCTCTCCCGTGAGGCAGGGACCGACTGGAGCACCACGAGGGACCCGGGCCCCGGTCGGGTGATGGTCTCGACCCGGGATCTCGCCCAGATCCGTGGGATCGCTGAGGCCTGCGCCAGGATCGCTCAGAGAGACGAACGTCCCCAGGACGGCCAGGCTCTGCGCGATGTCGTTGTGCGCTTCGACCAGGTGGCCGGGCCGCTGGAGGACCACTACGGACAGGTCGAGCAGTGGGAGGCCCTCATCCTGGGCCGCTCCTGAAATCGGGTTCGAGCCGCTCGGATCAGGCGGGAAGCGGGCACAGCTCCACGGTGTCGATGAGGTCGCCCCAGGCCGGGTTGACCATGACGTGCTGGCAGCCCTCCAGGCTGCGGGCCACGCCGGCGCGACCGCCTGCGGCGTCGATGCGGATGAAGACCCGCAGCTCGGCGCTCTCACCGGGCCCGAAGGCCACGCCGGTGACTCCGTCGACCTCCTGGAGCTGGGCGCGTACCTCGGCCTGAACCGGCTCGTTGCGCCATGAGGGCACCCACGCCTCTCCCCCGGCCAGGGCCACGACGGCGGGCCGCGGCAGACGCAGGTCCCGGCTGCCGGGGTCGAGCACCCACAGCTGGTCGGTGGACAGGCAGGCGACCTGGGCTGCCCGCTGGGGCGAGACGGGCACGGGGCGCACGTCACTGCGCCACTGGTTCATGGCCTCGGCGCTGGTGAATACCGGCAGGGCGATGTGCCCGTCGGGCAGGTTCACCGCCAGGGTCGCCGCGTCCTGGCAGGCGTCAGCAGTGTGCACCTCATGAGCCGGAACCTGCGGTGCACCGTCGCCTGACGTGCCATGCGGCAGGCCCGCGGACTGCGCCAGACTCCCCTCGAGGCGTCCGGGGAGGGCGTGAGCGGCCACGGGAACGATCAGCCGGCCACCGACGAGGGCCGCCCACAGCTCATCGAGGTACTGATGACGCGGCAGGTCCACGGCCTCCAGCGCCTTGCGCACCTCCGGACTGATGGAGCCGTCGTCGTCGGCGAAGGGGGCCGGTGCAGCCAGAAGACGCTCCAGCTTGGCCCGTGCGGCCACGGCCGCCGCCACCTGGGGGTCCTGCGGGGGCTCGGCCGTCGAGTCGCCGACCGGCGCAGGCGCTGGTGCGGGAACTGCTTGCTGATTCTGCGCTGACTGGCTCACGGCCCTCACGGTAGCGCCTTTGACGTCTCCCTGTCCCTGACGCCGGTGAGCATGCCGGCGATGCGGGAGCCGGGGCGCCAGAGGCCCGGAGTAGTCAGGAACGAGCCTTTGAGGGCTGCCTCTTGTCCTCGTCACCGGCCACGGCCAGGGCCTCCTGGAGGGTGAAGTTGCCGTTGTAGAGCGCCTTGCCGACGATCGCGCCCTCCAGTCCCAGCGGCACCAGGCGACGCAGCGCGACCAGGTCGTCGAGGTGGGCGATACCTCCGGAGGCGACCACCGGGGCGGGGCTGCGCTGGCAGACCTCGGTGAGGAGCTCCGTGTTGGGGCCGCTCAGCGTGCCGTCGCGCGTGACGTCAGTGACGACGTAGCGCGCGCATCCTGCGGCGTTGAGACGCTCGAGGGTCTCCCACAGGTCTCCGCCCTCCTTGGTCCAGCCGCGGGCCGCCAGGGTGGAGCCGCGCACGTCGAGGCCGACCGCGATCTTCTCCCCGTGCTCGGCGATGACCCGTTCGGTCCACTCGGGGTCCTCCAGCGCCGCCGTGCCCAGGTTGACCCGGGCGGCGCCGGCGGCCAGGGCCCGGGCCAGTGAGGCGTCATCACGGATGCCCCCGGACAGCTCCACCTTGATGCCGACCTCGCCGACGATGCGCGCGAGCAGCTCATGGTTGGAGCCGCGCCCGAAGGCGGCGTCGAGGTCCACCAGGTGGATCCATTCGGCCCCGGCGCGCACCCAGTCCCGGGCGGCGTCAACGGGGCTGCCGTAGTCCGTCTCTGAGCCGACCTCTCCCTGAAGGAGGCGGACGGCCTTGCCATCGGCGACGTCGACGGCGGGAAGTAGAGTGAGCATGCGTTTCTCCTGCAGTGGTCGTGGGATGGCTCGGGTGGGGCTCAGAGGGTCGTCAACCAGTTGCGCAGCAGCTGGGCCCCTGCGTCACCGGACTTCTCGGGGTGGAACTGCGTGGCGCTCAGGGAGCCGTTCTCGACGGCGGCGATGAAGTCGTGGCCGTGAGTGGCCCACGTGACCTGCGGCAGGCGGGTGGGACCGGGGCCGAGCAGTTCGGCGGGGTCCTGGGTGGCCGCATAGGAGTGGACGAAGTAGAAGCGCTCCTCGGCGACGCCGTCGAACAGGACCGAGCCCGAGGGAGGGCGGACCAGACTCCACCCCATGTGCGGAACGACGTCGGCTCTCAAGTGCGACACGGTGCCGGGCCACTGCCCCAGCCCCTCCTCCGCGGTCCCGTGCTCATCGGAGCGCTCGAACATGACCTGCATGCCCACGCAGATTCCCAGGACCGGCCGCCCACCGGCCAGGCGCCGCTCAATGAGACGGGGGGCATCGACCTTCCGCAGCTGCCTCATGACCGCGCCGAAGGCACCCACCCCGGGGACCACGAGCCCATCGGCCTCGGTGACATCGTCCGGTTCGCAGGAGAAGGTCACCTGCGCTCCGACGCGTTCCAGAGCACGCATCGCTGAGCGGACATTGCCGGATCCGTAGGACAGGAGGGTGACGCGCGGCGCTTGCATGTGACACACCCTACCGTCCCGGTAGATCGTTCTGAGTATCCTCCACACTCTGAAACGCCCTGTGACGTGCGCAGAACCAGCACCGGCCGCACAGCCGCAACAACCTTGGAGCAGCGGTTCCGGGCACGTCGCGCCGACCGCGGCCTTGCGCGGGGACAGTGAGACGGCCGGGGCACATGTGCGATCCCGAATCCGGGTCGTCGGCTTCCTTTCACGAATCACCCAAGATGGGCGAGTATTCATCCGTGAGCATGCAGTTCCCCTCCGGCCAGGCCTCTGCGCCGCCTTGGCCGGCACCCCCGTCCCCACCGCATTCGCAGGCGGCCTCGCCCCACTCCCCCGCAGCGGCCGGGACAGGTTCGGGCGGCTCCAGCGGATCGCGCAGCGCTGCGCCGTTCTCCATTCCCGGAGTGCGGATCACCTCAGTGCTGGGGCGCGGTGGCTTCGCCACGGTCTATGCCGGGGTTCAGGACTCCCTGGAGCGTCCGGTCGCCGTCAAGGTGGACTCCCGCCCCTTGGATGATCCTCGCAATGAGCGGCGGTTCATGCGTGAGGTGCAGGCGGCCTCGAGAATCTCGGGGCATCCTCACGTGGTCTCGCTGGTCGACACCGGCAAGCTGCCCGATCTGCGCCCCTACCTGGTCATGGAGCTGTGCGCGGGCGGCAGCCTCTATGACCTCGTCTCGCGCGGGCCGACCCCCGCCTCCGACGCCGTGGCCCTCGTGGAGGCCGCTGCCTCGGCCCTGGGGGCCGCCCATGCGGCCGGCGTCATGCACCGGGACGTCAAGCCCGCCAACATCCTTCTGGACTCCTACGGCTCTCCCCGGCTGTCGGACTTCGGTATCGCCGCTGTCCAGCGCGAGGGTCAGGACCCCACCGTGACCCTGGAGTGCCTCACCCCCGACTTCGCCGCGCCGGAGGCCTTCATGCTGGCCAGCCCCGGCCCCGAGGGGGACGTATGGTCCATGGGTGCGGTGCTCTTCGCCCTGCTGACGGGCCGAGGCCCCAGGCGTGGTCCCGACGGCGTGCAGCGCAGCCTGCCGGAGATCGTCCGTTCCCTCGACGACCCCCTCAACCTCACCGACCCGAACGTCCCCGAGCTCCTGCTGCCGATCCTGAGCAAGGCGATGGATCCGGATCCCACGCACCGCTTCCGCAACGGTACGGAGCTCACGGAGGCCCTGGGGCAGATCCGTGAGGCTCTGGGGACGGGAAACCTGGCCGTCCGCGGGCCGGTGACCTCGTTGCGGCTGGTTGAGGCCGGGCTGGCACCGCCTCCGCGCAGCGAGGAGGCGGGCTCACCCAGCTCCTACGCTCCCAGCAGTGCATCGCAGTGGGCGGCATCGGACTCCGTCTTCCCGGTCCGCCCGACCGGCTCCTCGGGGTCCGCCGCCTCGGCGCCCTCCATCGTCTCAGGCGGGCTGGAGCACTCCGACAAGGCGCTGCTGAACGCGCCCGTGTCAGCACAGCGGAGTCAGTCACTGCGACTCTCCGGCCGAGAACGTCGGCGGATCACGCTGCGCTCCGCAGCGGTCGGCGCGGTTGCCGGCCTGGTCGTCGGTCTGGGCGCAGGGTGGGTGGCGGGTGCCCGTCTGGCTCCTGCGGCCAGTGCCACTGGCCCGTCAGGAGCCGTGTCCCAGCCCTCGTCGTCGGGTCAGGACAACGCCTCGACCCCACCGCACCCGGTGGGTACCTGCCTGGCGGGCACCACCTCGATCTCGGGCCAGACCACGGCCAGAAAGGTCAGCTGCAACGAGCCCCACTCCTGGGAGGTCTACCAGGTGGGGACCCTGGCGGAAAGCACCTCGGGTTCCAGTGATGACGACCTGGCGGCCGATCCCAACGTGCAGGCCACCTGTACCGCGCAGGCCGCCCAGCAGTACGGGGCCGCCGATCCGAGCACATCGGTCCTGGGACCGGGGGAGGCCGGTTGGAACGCCGGGAAGCGGGGCTTCTCCTGCATCGCCTCCGACAAGGACGGACAGCGGACGAGCTCCTACGCCGGCTAGGAGCCGCCCGCCCCTGGTCGGCGGCGGGCGGCGCGTGCCGGTGTGGTCACTGCGGGGGACGGCGCAGGCCGCGTCCGAACCAGCGCATCGCCCGGGGCGCCTGGATCTCGGAGGACTTCACCGCTCCGGGGACGTCGTCGGCGTCGATGACTCCCAGGAGGACGTCCTCGACGACCTGGTCCATGGAGGCCAGCAGGAGCCCCGCCGAGGCCTCCTCGCCGGGCTGGCCGTTGGTGAAGTGGCGGGCGGTGATCGTCCCGGACAGGCCGGACTCGATACCGACGTCGGTGGCCAGGTCAGCGGTCATGAGGACGGCGCCGGCCCGGGACAGGCGGGAGAGCTGGGCGGCCAGCTCCGCGGCCTCGGCCGGCTCGGAGTCGGAGCCGCCGAGCAGCTCGGCCACGTCCCAGTCCGAGTGGGCGGAGACGAACTGCTTGACCGCGAAGGCCCCGCTGGAGGAGGGCACCACGGTGCAGTCAAGGTCCAGCAGGGAGCACATTCCGGCCAGGCCGTCGGCCTGGTTCAGCGGAGTCATGACGACGGCGACCTTGACCGCCCGGGGAGCCTGGTCCTCGGACTGATCGGGCACGTAGGAGCTCAGGGATTCGGCCGCGGCGGCGATCTGCGCCTCCTGGGCATCGGTGAGCCGGGAGCGGTCGGAGTCCTCCGTTGTCTCGTCTCCCCCGTTCAGGGGACGGTAGGTGTTGTGGGGGACGTCGTCGGGCCTGATGTCTGCCGGTCCGCTCTCCCCCGCGGAGCCGGCCGATACGGAGCCGTCCTCCACCGGGGTCTGCCGGCCCGGTTCGCTGCCGGCCTCCTGCACAGCCCCCAGGTCCTCGGCTGAGAGGTCGTCGGGGATGTCCACGTCGCTCATGAGGGCGGCGAACTCGGCGTCCAGGTCGCGCTGGTGGTCCTGGTGGTCGTCGCGGCTCTCGTCGGGTCGGGGGGTCTGGTCCATCACAGGCTTCCCTTCGTCGATGGGATGGTCTCGACACGGGGGTCGTCCTCCACGGCTGCGCGCAGGGCGCGGGCCAGGGCCTTGAACTCGGCCTCGGCGATGTGGTGGGGGTCGCGCCCGGACAGCACCCGCACGTGCAGGCAGATGCCGGCATGGTAGGCGATGGCCTCCAGCACGTGGCGCACCATGGAACCGGTGAAGTGCCCCCCGATGAGGTGGTGGACGAAGGCCTCCGACTCCCCCTCGTGCACCAGGTAGGGGCGTCCGGAGATGTCGACGACGGCATGAGCCAGAGCCTCATCCAGGGGAACGCTGGCCTCGCCGAAACGGCGGATGCCGCGCTTGTCCCCCAGGGTGACGCGCAGGGCCTCACCGATGCAGATGGCGGTGTCCTCCACGGTGTGGTGCACGTCGATCTCGGTGTCACCGGTGGCGCGCACCGTCAGATCGATGAGTGAGTGGCGCCCCAGCGCGGTGAGCATGTGGTCGTAGAAGGGAACGGTGGTGGAGATGTCGGTCTGGCCCGTGCCATCGAGGTTGATCTCGACGACGACGCTCGACTCGCTCGTGGCTCGCTCAATGCGCGCGGTACGGCTCATAGGTGCTTCCTCAGCATCGGGTGTCGTGCTTTTCCTGCACAGTGGTTGATAGGTATCTCAATCGATAGCAACCCTACCGGTCCCAGGCGCCGATCGCTGCCGGCATCCCTCTCACCTGCCGATGGCTGAGGTCAGGGCGGCGCGCAGGCGTGCCATCTCCTCCGGCGTTCCGATGCTGGCGCGCAGGAAGCCCTCGGGGCCGACGACACGGATGAGGACCCCGGCGTCGAGCAGGGTCTGCCAGACGGCCTCCCGGTCGGGGAAGGGTCCGAACAGGACGAAGTTGGCGTCCGATTCGTGCGCGCTCAGGCCCTGGGTGCGCAGCCAGTCCACGAAGGCATCGCGCTCATCGCGCAGGGAGGCCACCTGAGCCATGAGCTCATCGCGGTGGGACAGGGCGGCCAGGGCGGCGGCCTGGGTGACGGCGGAGAGGTGGTAGGGCAGGCGCACCACGCGCAGGGCGTCTACCAAGGCGCGGTCGGCGGCCAGGTAGCCCAGGCGCAGGCCGGCCGCTCCGAAGGCCTTGGACATGGTGCGGGTGACGGCCAGGTGCGGGTTGTCCGGCCCCACCAGCTCCAGGGCGCTAGGTACGCCCGGGCGGCGGAACTCGGCGTAGGCCTCATCGATGACGACGACGCAGTCGCTGGCCCGGGCGGGCGAGCCGATCTCGGCTCCGAGCATGGGGCCGTGGCCGCGGGCGGCCTCAAGGATCCGCTTGATGTCCTCCAGCGGCAGGGCGGTTCCGGTCGGGTTGTTGGGGCTGGCCAGGATGACGACGGCCGGCCGCAGCTCCTTGATCGCGTTCGCTGCGCCATCCACGTCGAGGGTGAAGTCCTTGCGGCGCGGTCGGGTGGCGTAGTCGGTCAGTGTGTCGCGGGCGTACTCGGGGTACATCGAGTACGTGGGGGTGAAGCTCAGGCAGGTGCGCCCGGGGCCACCGAAGGCCTGGAGCACGTGGAGCATGACTTCGTTGGAGCCGTTGGCCGCCCAGATCTGCTCAGGCGTCAGGTGCGCGCCGGACTCGACCGCGAGATAGTCCGCGAGCGCGGCCCGCAGCCGGGGGAAGTCCCGCTCCGGGTAGCGGTTGAGTCCCTGGGCGGCCTGAGCCACGGCGGTGGCGATCGACTCGATGACCGCGGCCGAGGGAGGGTAGGGATTCTCGTTGACGTTCAGTCTCACGGGGACGTCGATCTCGGGGGCCCCGTAGGGGGCCTCGCCCTCCAGGTCCGGTCTCAGGGGCAGGTTCGCGTTCACGCCTGGAGTCTACGGCTCGGTCCGCTCCAGCGGTTGGGCCGCCCATCCGGTGGTACTGCGGCGCCGAGGGTGGCGGTCGCAGTGTCCTGCTGGCGGCGTTGTCAGTGCGGATCGCTGGTGAGCATGATCTCCTGGTAGTCGAGGCGGTTCAGGGCGTGCTCTAGGGAGTCGGCCGAGTAGAGGCCCTCGTCGCCGGCGTCGAGAAGGGCCTCGCGCTGGGCTCGGATCATGTCCAGGGCGCGTTCTCGCATGGGGGCGAGCTCGTCGTGGCGCCAGGTGGGGTCGGCCCAGGCTTTGGCAACGGCTGCCGGCGAGACGACGACGTCTTTGCCCTGCCTGCGTACGAGACCGTGCTGCTCAGTGGTGGGGTTGAGGCTCTCGTTGTTCTCTGGGTCGGGGGCGGTTTGTGAGACCTTGTCCAGGCCGGGAGCGCTCATGGTCGTATGTGTGTCCGAGGCGTCGGGGTCTGCGGCGCCGGTGAGCACTGTGGGGGCGGCCTGTTGGGAGGCACCGTGAGTGTCGACGGAGGCGACGTCGCGGGCGGCGTTGACCAGCAGCGAGATGACCGCGGCCTTCTCCTCCTCGTCGGCGGGCCCGGCCATGGCGGGTCTGGCGACGCGGACCAGGGCGGGCAGCGTGAGTCCTTGGATCGTCAGTGAGCCGGCGGCCACGAGCATGGCCACCAGGAGGAGGAAGGAGTAATGCGGCGCTGTGACCGGCAGGGTCTGGGCGGCTGCCAGGGTGATGGCGCCGCGCATGCCTGCCCATACGATGACGGCGCCTTCGCGTCTGCCCAGGGGCTCGGCTGCGAAGTAGTCCAGGTCGGCGCCCCGGCGTCTGACTCGACTGGAGAGCCTGCGTGCGCGCCGAGCGATGCTCTCGTGGTTGGTCGCCTGGCGGAGCTTGCGCTGGACCTGTGCGAAGGGGCGCCGGTCCCAGGGGACCGGGGGCATCTCGGACTCTCCGCGCACGATGGCCGAGCAGCGGTTCTGGAACTGGTGGATGGCCTCCTCGTTCTCCTGCCAGTGGATCGCCCAGCGCGCGGTCCGGTGGCTGAGGAGCTTGAGCATGGGGGCCACGACCAGCGCCCGGATGACGACGGTCAGCGCGCCGGCGACGACAGCGACCGCGATGGCCCGGACAATACCGAGAGCTGAGGCACCGACCTTCTCCACGACGCCGAAGAATTCCAGCCCCATGACCAGGAAGATGAGTCCTTCCAAGGTGAGCTCGACGGTGTGCCAGTTGGTGCGTGAGGCCACCCGGTGGGCCGGCGGCAGCATCCGGGGACCGCGGTGGCCGGTGATGAGCCCGGCGACGACGGCTGCCACGAGACCCGAGCCGTGCATGTGCTCGGCCGGGATCGCCGCGAGGAAGGGGACGGTGAAGGACACCACCGTGTCCACGGTGGGGTCGGTGATGTGGGAGCGCACCCGCAGGCTCGCCTCGCCGACGAGCCACCCCACCCCCAGGGCGACGAGGACCGCCAGGGCGAAGCCGCCCAGGACGCCTCCGACACTCACTCCGCCGGAGGTGGCCGCGGAGACGGCGGAGGACAGGACCACCAGGGCGGTGGCGTCGTTGAGCAGCCCCTCCCCCTCCAGGACGGTGATGATGCGCTGGGAGACTCCCAGCCGGCGGGCGATGGAGATGGCCACGGCGTCGGTGGGGCTGAGGATCGCCCCCATGGCGATGGCCCAGGCCAGGGAGAGCCCCGGAACCAGGAGGGTGAGGACCGCGCCGATCACCGCGGCGGACAGGGGCACCAGCAGGATGGCCAGCACCGCCACCGGGGCGAGCTCGCGGCGGAAGTTGATGGTGGAGATACTCACCGCGGTGGAGAACAGCAGCGGGGGGAGGATCCCCTCCAGGACCACCTGGGGGTCCAGCTCGATCGCCGGGATGAAGGGCAGGAAGCCCACGGCAGTGCCGCCCGCCAGGAGGATCAGCGCCGGGGCGACACCGATGCGGTCGCTGAGCTGAGAGGCCGCAGCGATGGCCAAAGTGCCCAGCACGGCGATGATGAGGAGGTCCATGGGCCAAGGGTATCCAAGACGGTGTCGTCTTGATCGTCCACGCTACCGTGGTTCTGTGACGATCACAGACTTCCAGGACTCTGAAGACGCTGAGTGCTCCGAGTGCTCCGAGTGCGATGATCTGCGCGACTCGCCCGTGCGTGAGCGGGCCGAGGCCGTCCTGCGCGAGCTCGTGGGGCGCAGCGACGCGCGCCTGCGTGAGGACCAGTGGCGGGCGATCGAGGCGCTGGTCATCGCACGTCGCCGAGCCCTGGTGGTCCAGCGCACCGGGTGGGGGAAGTCAGCGGTGTACTTCGTGGCGACGGTGCTGCTGCGAGAGGGCTGGGGAGGGTGGAGCCCGGGCACCCCACCGCCATCCCCCGGTGCGCGCACCGGCACCGGGGCGAGCGTCATCATCTCGCCGCTGCTGGCCCTCATGCGCGACCAAGTGGCCGCCGCCGAGCGCGCCGGAATCCGGGCCGTGACCATGAACTCGGCCAATGTCACGCAGTGGGATGAGATTCAGGCCCAGGTGGCCGGTGGTGAGGTCGATGTCCTGCTGGTCTCCCCGGAGCGCCTCAACAACCCGGTCTTCCGTGATGAGGTCCTCCCCCACCTGGCTGCGAGCGCCGTACTGGTGGTCATCGACGAGGCCCACTGCATCTCGGACTGGGGCCACGACTTCCGCCCTGACTACCGGCGCATCGCCACCCTGCTGGCCGGTCTGCCGCCGCGCACCCCGGTCCTGGCCACGACAGCGACCGCGAACCGCCGGGTCAGTGCCGACATCGCTGAGCAGCTGGGGGCGTCTCTGGACGCAGCCGGGGCGGACGGCGAGCAGGTCCTGGTGCTGCGAGGGACCCTGGAGCGCGGCTCCCTCCACCTGGGGGTCAGGATGCTGCCGGATGCCGCCTCACGCCTGGCCTGGCTGACCGCCTATGTCCGCTACGCTCACGGCAGCGGCATCATCTACTGCCTGACGGTCTCGGCGGCGCAGGAGGTCGCCGAGCACCTGCGTGCGGCGGGCGCGGAGGTGGCCGCCTACACGGGGCAGACCGACGCCGCCGAGCGCGAGCGCCTGGAGGAGGATCTCAAGGCCAACCGGGTCAGGGCGCTGGTGGCCACCTCCGCTCTGGGCATGGGCTTCGACAAGCCGGACCTGGCCTTCGTGGTGCACCTGGGGGCTCCTTCCTCGCCGGTGAGCTACTACCAGCAGGTGGGGCGCGCCGGCCGCGGAGTGGAGCGGGCCGAGGTAGTCCTGCTGCCCGGCCAGGAGGACCGGGCCATCTGGGAGTGGTTCGGCTCGCAGGGTTTCCCGCCCGAGGAGCAGGTTCGCGTGGTCCTCGATGCTCTGGAGGAGCGCAGGGCCGCGGGCGGCGGGGCGATCTCGACGGCGGTGCTGGAGACGGCGACCTCGTTGCGGCGCAGCCGGCTGGAGTCCATGCTCAAGGTTCTCGATGTCGACGGCGCCGTGCGCCGGGTTCGTGGCGGCTGGGAGTCCACCGGCCGGCCCTGGCGCTATGACGCGCAGCGTTATGCGCGAGTCGAGGCCGCGCGCCGGGCCGAGCAGGAGGCGATGGTCGCCTATGAGCGCCTCGGGACCGATACTGGCCCTGGGCGGACAACCGTGTCGTGCCGGATGGCCTTTCTGAGGTCGGTGCTCGATGATCCCTTGCTTGAGCAGGGATGGCGCTGCGGAGCCTGTGACCTGTGCGGGGGCCTGGACCTGCCTGACGCCCCTGACCAGGAGCAGGTCGGTGCCGCTCGAGAGGCGCTCGGGAGGGTGGGGGTCGAGCTGCGGGCACGCCGCCAGTGGCCCATCGGGATGGACCGGCTGGGCCTGGGCCGTTTCAAGGGTCGTATCGGGGCCGACCATCAGGCGGCGACCGGGCTGGCGGTGGGCAGGCTGGATGGGTTGGGGACCTCAGTGGTACTGCGCGAGCTGGTGGCCTACGCCTCCGACGGCGAGGTCCCGGTGGCGCTCAGGCCACAGGTGCTTCAGGCGGTGGACCGGCTCGCTGAGATCATCCGCGACGAGCAGGAGGCCACCGGCTCCGACGGGCCGCCGGGCGGAGAGCCGGCCGTCGTCGTCGTGGACTCCCGCACCCGCCCCCGCATGGTCCGCCGGCTGGGGCACGCCGTGGCCGCACGGCTGGGCGCACGGGCCTTGGGCGTCGTGGGCCTGTCCGGTCAGGAACCACCGCAGCACGATGTGGGCTCTGCGTTTCGCCTGGCGCAGGTGGCCCGCAGCCTGACGCTCCAGGGCTGGTCGGCCCAGGCCCTTGACGAGCTGCGCGAGCGCACCGTGGTCCTCGTGGACGACTGGAGCGACTCCGGCTGGACGCTCACGACGGCTGCCTTCCTCCTGCGCGAGGCGGGGGCGGCGGCGGTCCACCCCTTCGTGCTGGCGCAGAGGTAGGTGCCGGTGGGCACTGCCTGAGCAGGCAGCGCCCACCGGCACCGGCGTCCTAGAAACCCGTGGAGACGGCGGCAAGTGCGGGAGCCACCTGGCCTCCGGGAGTTCCGACCTGATCCTCGAGGTAGTACCACCAGAAAGGGGCTCCCCAGGCGTCGGAGCGCCCCAGTGCCGCGCCAGTGACGTGCTCGGCGACGGCGGTGCGGGCCGCCACGGGGTCGGAGACCGAGCCGAACCACCAGGGACCGGCGTTGAGGTCCGCTCCCCCGTACCCGAGCTCGGTCACGGCGATCCGGGAGGAGGAGAAGGCGGCCTCCAGGGCGCTGAGAACCCGGTCGGCGGCTGTTCCGAGCGGATGGAGCTGGGGGTAGACGGACAGTCCCACGACGTCGATCAGCTCCCTGATCGATGCGGGGAGCTCCCTGGCTGCATAGCTGAACAGGGAGTAGGTCGGGTCCGCCTGCCCGAGCTGGTAGTACAGGGTGAGCACCGTCGTGGCGCTGGTGCGCTCGCGCACGGCCTTGGCCGCTCGCTGGGCCTTGGCCACCGGCCCGGTGCCCAGCCAGTCCCCACCGATCTCGTTGCCGATCTCCCAGGCGTCGACGTTGGGAAGCGCCTTGATAAGAGTGTCGACCCGCGTGTCCCAGGCGGAGTCGGTCAGGGCGGCCAGGTCGTGGGAGTCGCAGATCTGGACCAGGGCCTGGCCGCCCTGCGCGTGCAGGGCCTCCACCGTGTTGCGCCAACCGGTCATTTCCTCGGCGTCATTGGGGTCGCCGATGACGAGGCGGGCTGAGACCTTCCGCTTGCCGCCCCCCGGTCCGCTGGGGGCCAGTGCTGCGGCGATCTCGGCGGAGGTGGGCACCCGGGTGAAGGTCACCCCGATCACGGCGTCCTGCGGCGCCTGAGCGGACAGCGCCCGGTCCAGGGAGAGCTGGGCCCCGGCAGCCGACTCCAGGGCGGAGTTCGCCAGGCGGCCCCGCTCCGTCCAGGACTGGGCCTTGGCACAGGCATCCAGGGACTGCTGGGCGGAGGCCCGCAGCTTTTCCGCCTCGTCAGCGCCCTTGAAGCCCTTCGCAGTGGCCTGCGCGAGGCGCTCGGCCTGCCGACCGTGGAGGGTTCGGGCCGCCAACTCCAGGAGATCGTGCTCCCCGGAGGCCGGTAGATCCGCCATGAGTGCCGAGTACCCGTGGCTGGTCGGCCACGACAGGGTCAGCGTGCACTCACGCCCGGCAGGCACATCGATGCCAATGGCACCACCCTCATCCTGGTAGAGGGGGCCGACGGCGATGACCTCCAGGGTCTTGGCATCCAGCAGCGCGTCGTCATAGCCGACCTCGCCCTTGCCGTTGGACTGAATGCGTCGCAGCGCCTCGAGGTTGAGGGCACTGCCCTGCGCATCACTGACGTGAAGGCTCACATGGGTGGTCGCCCCGTCCCCCATGGCCGTCGGAGTCACGTTCGCGTGCCCGCAGGAGGACACTGACGCTCCCAGAATCCCGGTGCCCAGGAGCGCCAGCACCCTTCTGCGGTTGGTCTCGATTGTCATGGAATCAGTATCCCAGTCTTCTGAAAGAGATTTCGACCGTACGGTCCCATGTCCGTGGCTCGGAGGCTGCTGAGTCTCATAGCCTGCGCCGCGGTCATTTCAGCTCCGAGGCTGGCACGAAGGTGTATCCCTCGGCCTTGATACCGGTGACGATCTTCTTCAGCTCGGCCAGCGGGTAGTAGGGGTGGAAGAAGAAGCTGGCGGTGGCGTGAGTGTTGACCAGGTTGAGCTTGGCCGCGTCGATGATCTCCTGAGCCAGGCGCGGCGGGTGCTGGTTGATCTCGTTGGGCTCGAAGTTGCCCAGGTTCTCAGGCAGGACGTGGGTCCCGTAGGGGTCGTTGACCGCGTAGGGGAAGAACTGCCCGTAGTAGTCGTGGGGACCGGCCTGGGTGTTGGTCAGGGTGCCGGCGTAGAGGAGCTCGCGCTCGTAGCGCACCGGGTAGTGCTCGCCGATGCCGTAGTAGGCCTCACGGGTGGCCGAGTAGTGCGGGGTCTCGAAGATCTCCGGAGTCGGCAGACCGACCTCGCCGAAGATCTGGCGCCCCTGGTCCACGCGCTCGGAAGCCCATTCCTGGGAGGTACCCGGCAGAGTGCCTCCGATCTGCACGAAGGACTTGTCCTGGCAGTCGATGGGTGGGGCCTTGGTGTCGTTGGTGGCCGAGCACCACGAGCGGATGAACTCGAAGTCGTCAGCGGAGACGGCGTTGTAAGGGTTGTCCAGGGTCCCGAACTGGTGGGTGGTGCCGTGCTGAACGATCGTTCCGCCCTTGTTCACCGCGTCCTGCAGGACCTCCACCAGCTCCGGGGCGTCCTCCAGGGTGAGCTCCTTGGGCGTCCCGTTGTTCTCGGTGCCCTTGGGGTCGATGTACTTGGGCACCACCGCCATCTGGAAGGGCACGTTCTGGCTGTGGAGGTAGTCGACGATCGCCTGCAGCTCCTCGGGGTCGCTGTCCGGGGTCACGTCCTCCAGGCGCACAGCGGCCTGACGGAACTGCTGGGCACCGGGCTGGAGGAAGTCCAGGAGGATGTCGGCGGCTGCGATGTAGCGGTCCTGCTCGCCCAGGTAGGTCAGGGGGATCTCGCCGATGAAGGTCATTCCCGAGGAGCTGACCGCCCAGGGGAAGGAGGTGGTGCCGGACTGGGCGACGGAGGCGCAGGCGGTGGCCGCGCCATCGGGCTTGGAGCACTCGGCGCGCCCCAGGACCTTGACGTCCTTGTCCCGGACGATGTGCGGAGCGATGATCCCGCCGGAGTTGAGCTCATTGCGCTTCAGGGAGGCGCCGTTGTAGCTGATCTTGGTGACCCGGTCGGTGGAGTCGATGTAGGAGGTGGCGGCGTCCCAGCCGTAGCGCTGGGTGAAGGCGGCGCGGTCGGCGTCGGTCTTGGCCAGCTGCCAGAT
This sequence comes from Actinomyces sp. HMSC08A09, assembly GCF_001807465.1. NCBI lineage: Bacteria > Bacillati > Actinomycetota > Actinomycetes > Actinomycetales > Actinomycetaceae > Actinomyces > Actinomyces sp. HMSC08A09. The sequence goes on from NZ_KV789107.1 coordinate 49,326, forward strand.
GTTGAAGCCGGACCACATGACGGGGACGTTGCCGGTCAGGGCGTCGTCGATGAAGGCCCGCGGCAGGGGCTCGTCGTAGGTGGAGCCGATGTAGACCACGTTGGTGAAGCGACCGGCCAGGCCGGCGACGTAGTCCTTGACCGGGAGGGTCGTCACGGTCCCGGAGTGGCTGGCCAGGGTACCCATGCTCAGGGCGTAGTACTCCCCCAGCTTGGCGTAGTCACCGGTGGTGTCGAACAGGACCAGGGTCGATGCCGGCCCCGCCTCCTGGTTGGAGAAGCTCACCGCTCCGACAGGAACCTCGGGCGCGTTCTGCTTCAGGTCGCGGATCTTGACCTGTCCTGCGGCGGGCGCGGGCTTGTTGAGATCCACGTCGGCCTGCTTGTCGCCCTTGAGGGGGAGCTCCTTCTTGGCCGCGGCGGCCGGCTCGGGCGGAGCCGGAAGCGGGTTCTTGGCCGGGTCGGCGTCATTGGCCTGGGCCCCGTCGGCGGGTTTGGCCGCGGCGGCCTGGATCGCGGCCGGCACCTGCGCGCCGGGGGCGGGTGCGGCCTGGGCGGGGCCGACTGCGGCGATGGAGCTGCCCAGGCACACCGCGATGGCGGCCAGTGCGCAGCGGCGGCGTCGTGCGGTCATAAGGGTCGGGGGGATCATGAACGCTCCTTCGATGAGGTGGGAACGGGTTCAAACTCGGGAAGGGGGACACCGCGGCCGAACAGGGCTGCGGTGGCGGCCAGGATGCGCTTGCACGCGTGTCCGTCGCCGTAGGGGTTGGCGGCCTGGGCCATAGCGGTGTAGGCCGCCTCGTCGGTCAGCAGGGTGGAGACCCTCTCGACGATGCGCTCCTCGTCGGTCCCGACCAGCTCGGCGACCCCGAAGGCGACCGCCTCGGGACGCTCGGTGTTGTCCCGCATGACCAGGACGGGCTTGGACAGCGCGGGCGCCTCCTCCTGGACGCCGCCGGAGTCGGTGAGCACGACGTCGCAGCGGTCGATGAGTGCACAGAAGGCGCCGTACTCCAGCGGGTCGCACCAGATGACATTGGTGTGGCCCTCGATCTGGGGCAGGAGGTCCTCGCGAACCTTGGGGTTGCGGTGGACCGGCAGCACGAAGAGCACCTCGGGGTGCTTGTCGGCCAGGCGCGCGACGGCGCGGCCAATGGCCCGCATCGGCTCGCCCCAGGACTCACGGCGGTGGGCGGTGACGAGCACGACTCGCCGGGAGGCGTCCTTCAGTGCTGCAGCCAGCTCCTCGTCCGGTGGCGGGACCCGGCGGTCGACGGCGACCAGGAGCGCGTCGATGACCGTGTTGCCCGTGACGCTGACGGTCTGCGGGTCGGTGTTCTCGCGCAGCAGGTTGTCCCGGCTGGTGGTGGTGGGACACAGGTGCAGGGCGGTCACCTGGCTGATGAGCCGCCGGTTGGCCTCCTCGGGGAAGGGTGAGGAGATGTCCCCGGTGCGCAGGCCTGCCTCGACGTGGAGGACTGGGACCTCGTGGTAAAAGGCCGCCAGCGCGGCGGCGAAGGCGGAGGTGGTGTCCCCCTGGACGACGACGGCGTCGGGCCGGTGGGCCTCGATGGCCTGCCCCACCCCTTGCAGGCAGCGGTTGGTGATCTGGGTGAGGGTCTGCCCCGGCGAGTGGATGTCGAGGTCGTCGTCGGGCACGATTCCGAAGAACTCGTGCACCTGGTCGAGCATCTCGCGGTGCTGCCCGGTGACGACGACGATCGGATTGAAACGCTCGTCGTCGCGCATGGCGGCCACCAGAGGGGCGAGCTTGATCGCCTCCGGGCGGGTGCCGTAGACGAGCATGACCCTCAGGGGGCCGCCCGTTTGCGTGGAGTCGGTGGTCATGGGGTTCTCCTGGTCGTGTGTCGGGAGTGGGACGAGCTGGTCCTCAGTGGTGGTCGAGTCCGGCGCCGTAGAGGCGGGCATGCCTTACTTGTCCTCGATGATCGGGGTGAAGGTGACGTCGGAGTCCTCGCAGTAGGCCGCCACCTTGCCGGAGCGGTAGGGGGACTGCTTGTCGGTGACGGTTCCGAGCTCCTGCCCGTCCACGGTGATGGTGAAGGTCGCCTCTGAGGGCTTGGTCGTATCAATGGTGACGGTGACGTCGTGGCTCTTCCCGGGTGGGTAGACGGGCGTGTTGCCCGATGACAGGAATCGCTGGTATCCCGGGTATGCGGTGTCCTGCTTGGAGACCTCCCAGCCGTTGGGCTTGAGGGCCAGGGCGTAGAAGTGGTTGTTGTCGGTGTAGTTCCACAGGAGCCAGGCGACCTCCCAGGCGTTGGGATCGCCGTCCTCACGCAGCTGCCTGACAGTGGTCATCGTGGTGTGGATGGTCTGAACGCCTCCCGACTCGATCTCGACCGAGGTGGAGGTGGCCAGACCGGCGTGAGTCGTGTCATGGGAGTCGGCCGACGTCGGCTTGAGGCGCAGCAGACCGTCGGAGCACGAGGCCTCGCCGTAACCGTCGAAGATGATCTCCCACTGGGAGCAGTCCGGTGCGTCGGTCTCTCGGGCGTGGCAGTACACGGTGACTCCTAGAACCAGTGCCAGGACGCAGACCGTCAGGAGGGCGCGACGCAGGATCCTGCCGCGACGAGATCCGTCGACGGCTCCTGCGTGCTGAGGTGCGTTGGCAGCTGTCATCTCATCTCCTCATTGGTCAGGCTGCTGGATGTCGGACGGGGTCGGCGCACGATCACGGCGGTGGGGTTCAGCACGGGGCGGGTCGGCACGGTCGGGGTGGCTGGAACGGTTCTGCCCGGCCCCGCGGCCTGGGGGGCCGCGAGGTGCTGCACCCTCTCCGGCCCGCTGGGCGGGCGCTGCTTGCTCGGTACCGGTGAGCCCATGGCTGCCGATCCGTTGGAGCCGGCCACCGGTGCGCTAGGTGCGCTCGGCGCGCCCTGCGCTCCTTGCCCCGGTTCCGCCTCCCGCGCGGTCTTGGCCCACCCGGTGCGTCCGGTCAGCTCCCGGGCGACTGCTCGCCAGCCGTAGAGGCTGGGAAGGAGGCCGTAAAGGACGAACAGGTGCGCGTAGCCCACGGACTTGAGCAGGCTCAGGCCCTCACTGCGCTCGACGCGCCAGTAGATCCAGGCATAGATGAGCGCCGGCCCGAAGGCGATGACATAGGCCCCCACGAGCCACGCCCATGACTGCTCCCACCTCAGGACCGCGGCCACCCCGGCGGTCACCATGGTGATGAGGAAGGACAGGGTCAGCAGGGAGCCGGTCAGGAGCAGGTAGGGCGTGAGGATCTGCCAGAGCGTGTCGGCCCGCCCCAGGCCGCGCTGCTCGCGGGCCACGGAGCGCAGCAGGTGCAGCGCCTGGAGGTTTCCCTGGAACCAGCGGGTGCGCTGACGCAGGAGGCGGCGCATGTTGGTCACGCCCTGCTGGTGAACGGAGGCCGCGGGCCAGAACTCGTTGGTCCAGCTGGTGGCGTTGAGCCGGATGCCCAGGTCGAAGTCCTCGGTCAGCGACCGGGTCCAGGGCCGGGGCCCCAAGGCGTCGAGTGCACTGAGGCGGACGAACTGGGCATTGCCGCCCATGCCGACGCTGCGGACCCGGCGCCGGCCTCGCTGGAATACCTCGGTGAAGATGACGAACTCCATGTCCTGCATGCGGGCGAGCAGGGAGCCGAAGCGGTTGTTGATGCGCACCCCCATCTGGACAGCACCGACCTCCTGCGGGGCGAAGGCCTTGCGCACCTCCCCGATGGCGTGGGGGTCGAGCCTGCCATCGGCGTCCATGACTCCTACGACGACTCGCGAGGAGGACACCGTGGTGCACCGGGAGCGCACGATCGACAGCGCGTCGTTGAGGGCCTCCCCCTTTCCCAGGCGGGCATGGGGAGGACGACGGCGAACCACCTCGACGCGCTCGTCGCCGGCCTGGGCGGCCACCTGGGCGGTGTCGTCGTCGGAGCCGTCGTCGATGACCATGATGCGCAGGCCGGGGTCCGGGATGGAGGTGAGCCGCCGGACACTGGCGCCGATGACCGCCGCTTCGTTGAGGCAGGGCATGAGGATGACGACGAGCAGCGGCGCATCCGGATGCGAGAGACCGCCGTGCCGTGGGGCCCCGCGCGAGGCGATGAGCATGAAGAAGGTGTAGGCCAGGGCGACTGCGATCATCCCCAGGGCTCCCCACCAACCGATGCGGTCGAGGACTCCCAGGGGGCTCGAGGAATCGAAGCTCATGGGCAGGAACGAGGTCTGCGTCACCATCACGCCCGCAGACTCATCAGGCCGCTGCGCTGCTGCGCGTGACGCCCGGCGGAGCGCCTGGAGTGCGGGATCAGGGCGCGGGCCGCGCCATAGAGGTTGGTCAGCAGGAAGAAGGCCAGAATGGCGACGAACACCAGACCGGCGCAGTCAATGAGGAAACGAGCGACGAGAGCGGGAAGGGAACCTGCCGGGGCGACATACCACACGACGAACAGTCCGGTTCCGGCGGCGAATGGGGAGTAGTGCATGAGGCCATCCATCTGGATCCAAGGGGTAGGGCCGGCGCCGACCGTCATCACCGCATGCGCGAGCAGGCCAGGTCGGCAACCAACGCCTCGGTGCGGCGCGCCCGGGGATGACGGGATGTGGGAACTCAGCCCGTCGGGCACGGCGCACCGTGCGTCACCACCAAATATAACAATAGAGTAACGCTTTGCAACACTGTGTTATTCGACCATGCAATAAGCGCCCTCTTGGAGGTGGCTCATAAGAGCGGGAAACGGCAGGATTCCGCCAGTTGAATCGCCAACGAATCCGCACCTCGCTCCAGCGCCGTCCCCTGACGCGGCAGAGCACGGTCACTAGAAGGTCACAGGATGATCTCAATCGGCCTGCTCAGCAGGCTTTTTCACTGCCTTCGGGCACGGGCCGCCTCCCCGTGGGCGGGCAGGTCCTCGCAGCTCGCCAGGACCTCCAGCGCCGGCGTCATGGACTCCAGGGCGCTCGCGCTGTACTCGATGAGCTGGACCGGTTTGAGGAAGGCCATCACGCTCAGCCCGGCCGCGAACCGGGCGGTGCCCCCGGTGGGCAGGACGTGGTTGGAGCCGGCCAGGTAGTCCCCCAGGGGCACCGGGCTGTACGGCCCGACGAAGATGGCTCCGGCATTGCGGATCCGACGCGCGACCCCAGGGGCGTCGGCGGTGTGGATCTCCAGGTGCTCGGCCGCGTAGGCGTTGGCGACCTCGATGGCCTGGGTGAGGTCACGCACCAGGACGGTTCCCGACTGCGGACCCCTCAATGCGGTCGATGCCCGCTCCCGGTGCCGGGTCGCGCTCAGTCTGCGCTCAAGAGCCGCATCGACGGCGTCCGCCAGCTGCGGGGAGTCGGTGATGAGGACGCTGCCGGCATTGGGATCGTGCTCCGCCTGGGAGAGCAGGTCGGCGGCCACGTACTCGGGGTCGGCCCCGGCGTCGGCCAGGACGGCGATCTCGGTGGGTCCTGCCTCGGCATCGATGCCAACCGTCCCCATGACGGCTCGCTTGGCGGCCGCCACGTAGACGTTGCCGGGACCGGTGATGACGTCCACGCCCCGACACAGGACCTCTCCCCCAGCGTCCGCACGGTCGGTGTCGTCCTGGGCGTCGGCGCCGTAGGCGAGCATCGCGATGGCCTGGGCGCCGCCGACGGCGTAGACCTCGGTGATCCCCAGCAGCGCGCACGCCGCCAGGATCGTGGGGTGAGGCAGACCCTCGAACTCGGCCTGAGGCGGGCTGGCCAAAGCGATCTGTTCGACGCCGGCGACCTGGGCGGCCACCGCGTTCATCACCACGCTGGAGGGGTAGACCGCCAGTCCTCCGGGAACGTAGAGTCCCACCCGCTCCACGGGGATCCAGCGCTGGGTGATGGTGCCTCCGGGGACCACCTCCGTGCTGCGCTCAGCGGGCACCTGGGCGGCGTGCCCGGCTCGGTTGTGGGCGATGGACAGCTCAAGGGCCTCGCGCACCGCGGGGTCCAGGTCGTCGAGCGCCTGGGTGATGGCAGCAGCGGGCACACGCAGGTGAACGGGTCGCACGCCGTCGAATCGCTCCGCGGCGTCGCGCAGTGCGGCCGCTCCGCGACGGCGGACGTCCTCGATCAGTGGAGCCACGGCGGCCTGGGCGGCGGTGACGTCAAGGGCGGCCCGGGGCAGGGCCTGTGCCAGCTGGCGTGCGGAGAGTCGGGTACTGCGCAGATCGGTGCGGGTGAGCATGACCGTAAGCCTACCGGCCGTGCACAAGGCGGCCCGGGAGAGCACGTTGTCTCCCGGGCCGCCTCAGGCGCCTGCAGTTGAGTCAGAGCCTCATCAGGCCTCGCGCACGGCGCGCGCGGCACCGACCAGGCTGGTCAGGCTCGCCTCGGTCTCGGTGTAGCCGCGGGTCTTGAGACCGCAGTCGGGGTTGACCCAGACCTTCTCGGCGCCCAGGGCGTCGACGGCCCGCTGGAGCAGCTCGGTGCACTCGGCCTGGCTGGGCACACGCGGGGAGTGGATGTCCCACACGCCCGGGCCGAGCTGACGCTCGAAGCCGTGCTCGGCCACCGCGGGCAGGATGTCCATGCGCGAGCGGGAGGCCTCGATGGAGGTCACGTCGGCGTCCAGGTGGTCGACCGCATCGATGACGACGTCGAACTCCGAGTAGCACAGGTGGGTGTGGATCTGGGTGGCAGGAGCCGCCCCTCCGGTGGCCAGGCGGAAGGAGCCGACGGACCACTCCAGGTAGGCGGGACGGTCGGCGCGCCGCAGCGGCAGGGTCTCGCGGATGGCGGGCTCGTCGACCTGGATGACGCCGATGCCGGCGGCCTCGAGGTCCGCCACCTCCGCGCGCAGGGCCAGGCCCAGCTGGTCGGCGACCTGGGCGCGCGGGATGTCGTCGCGTACGAAGGACCAGGCCATGATCGTCACCGGGCCGGTGAGCATGCCCTTGAGGGGCTTGTCGGTCAGGGACTGGGCGTAGGCCGACCAGGTCACCGTCATGGGCTCGGGGCGGGCGACGTCACCCCACAGGATGGAGGGACGGGTGCAGCGCGAGCCGTAGGACTGGACCCAGCCGTGCTCGGTGGTCACGAAGCCGTCGAGCAGCTCGGCGAAGTACTGGACCATGTCGTTGCGCTCGGCCTCGCCGTGGACCAGGACGTCCAGGCCGAGGCGCTCCTGAAGGGCGACGACGCTGGCGATCTCGGCACGCATGGCGGCGTCGTAGGCGGCGTCGTCGATCTCGCCCTTGCGCCAGGCGGCGCGGGCCTTACGGATCTCGGCGGTCTGCGGGAAGGAGCCGATGGTGGTGGTGGGAAGCTCCGGCAGGCCGAGGCGCTCGTCCTGGGCCGCCTTGCGCTCACCGTAGGGGGCGCGGGTGCGGTCGGCGTCCGTGACGGCGCCGACGGCGGCGCGGACCTCGTCGCGGTGCACGCCGGGGTGGGCGGCGCGCTGCTTGCGCAGGTCGGCGTCCTGAGACAGCTCAGCGGCGATGGCGTCACGCCCCTGCTCCAGGCCCTTGGCCAGGGTGATGACCTCCCCGACCTTCTGGTCGGCGAAGGCCAGCCAGGAGCGGATCTCCGGGTCGATGGCGGTCTCGCGCTCGACGTCGTGGGGCACGTGCTGCAAGGAGGTGGAGGTCGCCACGGTGATGGGAGTGCCCTCGGGAAGGCGCTCGCGCAGCTGCTCGAGCACGTCCATGGCCCGGTTCAGGTCGGTGCGCCAGATGTTGCGGCCCGAGACGACGCCGGCGACGACGGTCTTGCCCTCCAGGGCGGCCAGGTCGCCGGCCTCGGGCAGGGCGCCGGCCACGAGGTCCAGGCCCACGGCCTCGATCGGGGTCTGAGCGAGCACGGGCAGGGCGTCGCCCAGGGAGCCGTAGGTTCCGGCCACCAGGATCTGGGGGCGCTCCACGATGGCGCCCAGCCAGGTGTAGGCGTCACGCACGGCGTCGAGGACGCGCTGGCGCTCCACGTTCCAGGAGTCGGAGACCAGGGCGGGCTCGTCGAGCTGGACCCAGGTGGCGCCGGCCTCGTGCAGGTCCATGAGGAGGTGACCGTAGGCGTGCAGGACGTCGCTGAGGCGGTCCAGGGGGTGGAAGTCCTCGGCTGCCTCGTCGGAGGGCTTGGCCATGAGCAGGTAGCTCACCGGGCCCACGACGACGGGGCGGACCTCGGTCCCGGCGGCCTTGGCCTCGCGGACCTGGTCGGCGATGGCGGTGTCGACGTAGTCGATGGGGGTGGACGCGTCGATCTCGGGGACCAGGTAGTGGTAGTTGGAGTCCAGCCACTTGGTCATCTCCATGGCGGGACGGGCGCCCTCACCACGGGCCAGGGTGAAGTAGCCCTCGACATCCAGGGCGCCGTCGGCGTTCAGCAGGTCGCGGAAACGGGCGGGCGCAGCGCCCAGGGTGGCCGTCACCTGAAGAACCTGGTCGTACAGGGTGAAGTCCGCCGGCACCGAGGCGGGCTGAGTCAGCCCCAGGTCCGTCAGGCGCGAGCGGGTCGCCCCGCGCAGCTCAGCAGCGGCGTGCTTGAGCTCCTCGACGCTCAGGTTCCCCTTCCAGAAGGACTCCACGGCGCGTTTGAGCTCACGGTCCCTTCCGATGCGGGGGTATCCCAGGATGGTGGCCCCCGGAAGGGGGGCGGAGGGGACCTGTGACTCGGTCACGGCGATCTCAGCCGGCGAGGCGGGGGCGACCGACTCAGGGGTGGCGCTCATGCGTTCTCCTTGGTGATGGTGGTGAGGGGCTGAACGGGGTGGTGGGAAGACACTGTTGCGCGGGCAGAGCCACGGCGCAGGAAAGAAGGGCCTCGGCCGGGTGTGGCCTGGAGGTATCCGCGATCGACGGCGTCGCGCACCTCCCGATCGGGCGCGGCTCCGGCCAGGATGCCGCCCAGACGCAGGTGGCTGATGACGTCGAGGGCCGGTCGGGTGCGGTTGAAGGTGTACAGGTGCAGACCGGGGGCGCCGGCGCGCAGCAGCGCGGTGGCCAGGTCGAGCGTCGCGCCGATGCCGCGTTCCACGAGGGTGGCGCCGCTGGCCGATCCCAGCGAGGATCGCAGGCCGGCGGGCACGCGCACCCCGGTGAGCGCCTCAAGACGGGTGAGCCGACGCAGGTCGGTCAGTGGGATCACGCCGGGAAGGATCGGGATGCTCACCCCCGCGTAGGAGGCCGCGTTGGTCAGCGCCACATAGTCGGCCGCGTCGTAGAACACCTGGGTGATCGCCATGTCGGCCCCGGCGGCCTGCTTGGCGGCCAGGACCTCAATGGCCTCGATGTGGTCGTTGGTGGCCGGGTAGGCGGCCACGGCGATCGTGACGTGGCGCCTGCCGTCACCGAAGAAGTCGGCCTCGACCTCCCTAATGACCCGGACGAGGTCGTCGGCGTGGCGCAGTTCCCCGGCGACATCCTCGGCCCGGGTACCGGCTGGCGGGTCACCGCGCAGGGCGAGGAAGCGCCGTACTCCCATGCGCAGGAAGCGAGTGACGATGTCGACGGCCTCCTGCTTGCGATAGCCGATACAGGTCAGGTGAGCCATGAGGGGGATGGTGCTGGAGTCCAGCACGTGGGCGAGCACGCACTCGGAGGGGTTGGTCTGCTCCTGGACCGCGCGCACGCGGGGGGCCTCGCACCGGCCCGTCTCGGGCTCATGCGCGCTCCCCTGGCGCCCGCCGCCAGTGACCCCGCCGGCAGGGTCAGTGACGAAGGTCGGCCGGTAGGTCACCGAGACGAAGTCGGGCCCGGTGGCCAGGAGCCGGTCAATGCGGCCCCAGGTGGCCGAGGCTGCCTTACCCGGTCGAGGGGGGAACAGCTCCAGGCTGACGGTGGGCAGTCGCCGAGCGGTTCCGGTCTCGGCGCTGCTCAAGGCCTCGCTGCGACTGCCGGCCGCGGCGGTGGGCCCGGTGAGCTCGTTGTCGTGCACGTCGTCTCCATCGATCCTGGCTGAAGCACCCGCGTACCGGGTTGCTGCGGCGTCATGGAACCAGGTCTCTCGGCCGCTCTGGATGGTCGAGCGTATCAAACCACGACTGTTTCCCAGCCCCGCCGCCGTCCCACATAGCGAGAACCGATCCGCTCAGCCGTTGGCCCACTTCTTACCCCATCGTGCCCAGCAGGCGAGCCGTTGCGGCGGGGCCCAGCTCGAGTCCCCGGTGCCGACCTCTCCGGTGGCCGCCGAGACCACCAGGGAGGCCAGGCTCGGTTCGCCTCGAGCAGCGCAGTCATGGGCGATCATGGAGAGCAACGGCCCCATATGACGCGGCAGCACGCTCCGTCCGATCGAGTCGCTGAGCTCACCGTAGGTGATGACCTCACGGTGCTGTGCGACCTCAATCAGGACGGAGCGTGCTGCGTTGGTGGCCTCAGCCAGCCTCGGGGTGAGTCGGCGCATCCTGTCCCCCACGGGGAAGTAGTCACCGACGGTGATGACGAGCGATTCAGGCACGGTGTGATGATCCGGGTTGTCCGGGCTCTTCACAAGCTCGTTCTCGCTGCGCCTCACCCCGAGGCCAGCAGCGATCAGCCGGCCATGCGACGGCGCACCAGGATGAATCCGCCGCCCAGGGCGATGGCGGCCACCGCGAGGACGATGCCGGTCATGCTGGCACCGGTGAGCGGAAGACGGCTATCACCGGTAGCCGCTGCAGCCGCAGCGGCCTGGCCCTGACCGCCCTGAGCGTTGCCGCCGGGCTTGGCGATTCCGGAGTTCTTCTGACCGGCCCCCGCCTTGGAGTTGGAGGGGTTGGCGCCCTGTGCGTCCTTGCCGTCGGTACCGGCGGCCCCGTCGGTGACGGTCGAGCCGTTGTTGTCGGCCTTACCACCGTTGTCGGCCTTACCACCGTTGTTGGCCTTGTCGCCGTTGTTGGCGGCCTTGTCGCCGTTGTTGGCGGCCTTGTCACCGTTATTGGCGTTGCCGCCGTTGCCGCCGTTGTTGTTGGCGGCCTTGTCACCATTGTCGGCAGCCTTGCCACCGTTATTGGCGTTGTCAGCGGGGGCGTCCCCGGCACCGGGAACGGCGCCGCCACCCCAGGCGACGTTGACCAGCGCACCGCGGTCCACGGGGACGTTGGCGTTGACGCCGAGGGTCTTGGCAATGTCCTCGGGCAGGGCGTGACCGTTACCGGAGGCGGGGCTTCCCTCCTTGAGGTGGAAGTCCGAGGTCTTGTCCATCGGGTTGGCGGACTCCTTGACGAAGAACGGGTTGTTCTCCGGGGAGCCGTGCAGGTCCAGACCGTTGGACTCCTTGCCCTCGGCCTTGACGCTCGAGCTGGCCGTGAAGTCCGAGAGCTTCTCGGCGTTGACCGACTGGTTCATGCGGTCGGCGCCCCAGTTCCACAGGACCGTGGTCGACAGGGTCTGGGGGTTCTCGTGGCGGTAGTAGACGTCGTAGTCGATGCTGGAGACCATCTCATTGGCGTACACCGCGCCGGAGCCGTCCTGGTTGGCCCCACCCAGGACCTGGACCATGGCCGAGTAGCGCCACGGGTCCCCGGGCATGGGGGTGGTCTGCTCGGAGGAGAAGATATTGTTCATCACCTTGGTGTTGGTGGTGTCCCAGCTCAGTCCGTGCTCGGCGCTCCACTTCTGCACCTGGGTGCACACACCCTGGGCGTTGCGGGCGTTGCAGCCGTCGGAACGGGTGTCCTCCTGGATCCACAGGCTGGTGAGCGCGTGGGAGACGGTGTTGTTCCACACGCGGGTGTCGTTGGACCCGGAGACGTGGATACCGATGCCGGCCCCGGCCACGATGTTGGAGGCGATGAGGTTGTTGGAGGAGACCTCGTTGAAGATCGCCACCGGGACGTTGACGAAGTAGTTGCCAACGATCTCGGAGTCGATCACGCCCTCGTCGAACCAGACTCCCGCGGCCCGGTTCTGGTCATAGGCCGAGGGGTCGGAGATGTCCGTGCCGGTGGCCGAGTAGTCCACGGTGTTGTTGGCGAAGCGGATGTTCTTGGAGTGGGTGATCTTGGTGTCGGCCAGGGTGCAGTAGGCGCCGCAGTCCTTCGTGATGAAGCCGGAGGTGTTGTTGTTCCTCCACATGTTGTTCTCCACCTTGGCACCGCTGGAGTCGTTGATGCCGAAGGCGTTGGAGCCGTTGTTCTCGAACAGGTTGTTCGACACGACCGCGTTGGTCGAGTCGATGACCTGCAGCGCACCGGCCGTCGAGGAGTAGCGGAAGGTGGAGTTCTCAATGCGAGGAGCACCGTGAGCGGCCACGACCATTCCGCCACCGGAGATGGTGCCGATCTCGGGGTCCTCGTAGTCCCAGCGCTGCACCGCGGAGTACTTCTCCACCGTCAGCCCCGACAGGGTGATGTTGTCGGTGTTGAAGGACAGGGCGCGGGAGTGCTGGACCACCTCGACCTGGTGCTGGTTGGGGTCGACACCGATGACGTAGGAGCTGCCCCGGTGCGGCTTGACGTTGTAGCCGGCCTGGTTGTTCTTCGGGTTCTTCAGGGTGACCGGGTCGGGGTCGTCCACGTAGAAGGTGGACTCGGTGACCTCGGCGCGGCTGAGCACCTGGGTCAGGGGCTTGCCGTCCACGAACACCTGCTCGGGGTGGGCGGCGATCCCCTCCTTGGCGGGGTCGGCATTGATGGTGCAGACCGTGCAGAAGCGGACCATGTCCTTGCCCGTGGACCATTTCCCGTCACCGCCGGCACTCCAGCTCTTGGGGACCTCGGCACCGGTGAGGACCGGCTTGGCACCCTCGGCCGCCTTGATGGTCACGCCCTTGTCGACGGCGAGCTCGCCCTCACGGTAGGTGCCGTTGGCCAGCTCGATGGTGTCTCCGCCGCCGGCCTTCTTCAGGGCGGCTCCAATGGTCTGAAGGGGCTTGGCAGCGGTTCCGTCTCCCGCGTCCGAGCCTCCCTCGGCCGAGACATGAATGATGTTGCCGTCGGCGGCGGCGGCTTGTGGTGCATGAGTCACGGCCAGAACAGGCGCCGACAGCGATAGAGCGAGTATCGCCATCTGGGCGACGATTCGACGCTTCATGGTGTCTCCGTCTCCGTAGTGTTATCAGAACGCCGTTACCCTACCGTGATAAATTATGTTTGGCATCCGTTATATCCGCATACTTCTGAGAGACGCTTCTCTCACTCGCCTCGTCGCCGGCCGCTCTGCCGGGGCGCTACCTGCTCCGACGTGCGCGTCTCGTGCCGCGTCTGCGAGGATCCACCTATGACGCACGCAACATCTCAGCGCCCATCCCGGTACCCACTCATCTCAGTGTCCGGAAGCATCCGGCTCGGCCAGTTCCTCAAGCTGGCGGGCCTGGTGGAGGACGGCGCACAGGCGCGCATCGCCATCCAGTCCGGAGACGTCACTGTCAACGGCGTCGTGGAGACGCGTCGCGGGCACCACCTGGCCGGTGGAGACGTCGTTGTCGTCGATCACCCCGCAGGTCAGGTGGGCGCCGCCGTCGAGCAGCTGGGGCCCGGGCAATGAGCCCGGACCCCAGCACCAGGAGCAGTCGCCGACTTAGCCCTCCGGCCTCCGCTCCGATCCCGTCGGTGCGTCCTCGGCGCCGTCGACGGCGCGGATGTCGGCACTCGGGTCCTGCGCAGCCTCGTCGGTGCCGTCCTGGCAGCCCTCACCGGCTGCGTCGTCTGCGTCGTCGACGTCAGTGGTCGATGACAGGCTGGTGTGCAGCTCGATGGTCTCGACCTCATGCGGCTCGTTGGCCGTCGTGACCGCGGTGGTGACCGAGTCGACCAGGACCTGGTTGGCCAGCGAGTGCCGCAGCAGCATGGGGTCGTTGTTGAGATCCTTGTAGAGCGAGACGCACAGCAGCAGCATGACGAAAACGAAGGGCAGCGCCGAGACGATCGTGATGTCCCGCAGACCGGTGAGGACCTCGCGCGGATCATCCCCACCGGCGAGCAGCATGGCTGAAGCCACGCCACCTGTGGCCACGCCCCAGAAGACGACCGTGAAGCGGCTCGGATCGGTGGCACCGTTCTCCGAGAGCCCTCCCATGACGATGGAGGCCGAGTCGGCACCGGTGACGAAGAAGATCGCTACCAGGACGACTGCCAGCACCATAAGGACGATGAGGACCACCTTGTGCACAGGCATGGCGTTGAGCAGGTCGAACAGGATCGTGTCGAAGTTCAGGTCAGGCGTGCCATCGGCCTTGAGATGGACAAGGGCGTGCGTCGCCTGGCCGGCGCGCTCGGCGCGTTCCTGGAGCCCGATGGCGCCGCCACCGAAGATGGCGAACCAGATGAGGGAGACGACCGAGGGGACGAGCATGACCCCGGTGACGAACTGCCGGATGGTGCGACCCCGCGAGATGCGGGCGATGAACATTCCCACGAAGGGTGTCCAGGAGATCCACCAGGCCCAGTAGAAGATCGTCCAGGAGGACAGCCACTGGGCCATGTCCTGATTGCCCACAGCCGCCGTGCGCGAGGCCATGGCGGGCAGCTCGTCGATGAAGTTGCCGATCGCCGAGGGGATGATGTTGAGGATGAACAGGGTGGGTCCGCCGATGAAGACGATGATCGCCAGCAGCACAGCCAGCACCATGTTGATGTTCGACAGCCACTGGATGCCCTTCTCAATGCCGGAGATCGCGGAGGCCACGAAGCAGGCCGTCAGGATCGCGATGATGCCGACCATCATCGCGGGGGTGGACTTGGTGACGAGGTTGGTCGACACCATGCCCCCGCCGATCTGCAGGGCTCCCAGCCCCAGGGAGCAGGCCGACCCGAACAGGGTGGCGACGATCGCCAGGATGTTGATGATGCGCCCGCCGATCCCGTCGATGGCCTGGCGCCCGAACAGGGAGGTGAACATGGCCGAGAAGAGCTGGGAGCGTCCCAGCCGGTAGGTTCCGTAGGCCATCCCGAGCCCCACCAGGGCGTACATCGCCCACGGGTAGATGGTCCAGTGGAACATGGCCGTGCCCAGGGCGGTACTGGCGGCCTGGGCGGTCTGAGGGTCGACCGTTTCCGGCGGGGGCGACATGTAGAAGTAGAGTGGCTCACCGACCCCGTAAAAAATCAGTCCGATCCCCATTCCCGTGGCGAACATCATGGAGACCCAGGAGCCGGTGGAGTACTCGGGCTCCTCTCCGTCCCCACCCAGGGGGATCTTGCCGAACCGGGAGGCCGCCACGAAGACGACGAAGACGACGAACAGGGTCGAGGACAGGACGAACAGCCAGCCGAAGTTGCTGATCGTTCCCCCCAGGGCCCACTTGGAGGCCCTCCCCAGACCGTGCGGAGAGATGAAGCCCCACACGACGAAGGCGATGGTCGCGGCCGCGGCGACGCCGAAGACCACCTTGTCCATTCCCTCACCGACGTCGTGGGGCTGGCGGGAGACCGATCTCCTCAGGCGGTCGAGCAGGTGACGCTGGCGGCGTTTCACGATTGCCGGGGAGGTCTGGAAGGCCGGCGTCGCGGCCGCCGCGCCCTGGAGGACCTCCCCCGTCCGCCCTTCCTGCGGGCCGGCGTCCCGCTCCTCTTGCTGCGTCAACGTTGGAGGGTTGAAATCCTCGTCACTCATCAAATTACCTCATAGACAATACAGTCACCGACTGCTTGTGGACATTACGAGAGTATCAAGATGAAGACGGGGCGCCACGTGAGCACCAACCCTGGTGAAGGTGGCACGACCTGTGGGAATACCGCCTCAAAACCGGTTTCCACCTTCCCGAAGGCGGACCTGCCGCCCTAAGGAAAGACGGCGTGCGGCGCACTGATGAGGACACAGTGAGATCACGAACGGGTTGGCGAACGGTGCCCACTCGGGCTGGCATCGGTTGCTCGACGTCCCCATCGGGGCGGGCGATCCACTCCCTGGGAAACGGCTTTCTAGTGGCGCAGGCACCCCGGGCCGAGGAGGGCCTTGATGTCGGAGTAGAAGGCGGGCGAGGCCTCCACCCGTAGCGAGGCGTCCAGCTGGGTACGCACCTCGCGCCCCGGACTGGTCAGCGTCAGACGGACCATCGAGCCACCCGGGTGCTTGGTGAGCACGTCCTTGAACTGCTCCACCAGAGGCCCGGTGCACCGGTTGGTGGGAAGGGTGATGAGGACCGCCTCGTGGGCGGCGCTGGAGATGTCCGGGATCGTCATCTCCTGGGCGTACAGGGCGACCTGCCCGTCACGCCGGTTGAGACGTCCGCGCACCGTGACCACCGTGTCCGGGGCCAGCATGGTGGAGACGGTCTGATAGGTCTGGGGGAAGAAGAGCACCTCGATGCTTCCGGCCAGGTCCTCGACCTGGGCGATGGCCCACAGGTTGCCCTGCTTGGTGGTCTTGCGGGTCAGGGAGGTGATGAGCCCGGCGATGGTGACCATGGCGCCGTCGGGCAGCTCATCGTTCTCGTGGAGCTCGGAGATCTCCTTGTCCGCGAGCTTGCCCAGCAGCCCCTCCAGGCCCATAAGGGGGTGGTCGGAGACGTAGAGGCCCAGCATGTCGCGCTCGTAGGCGAGCTTGTCCTTCTTGTCCCACTCCGGCAGGTTGGGAACGTCGGAGGAGAAGACCGGGCCGTTGCCGAAGGGTGAGTCGTCGGCGTCGTCGGACCCACCCATGAGGGAGGCGAACAGGTCGAACTGGCCGGCGGCCTCGTTGCGCTTGACGCCGATGACCTCATCGACGAAGTCCTCGTGGCAGGCCTGCAGGGAACGCCGGGTGTGCCCCAGGGAGTCGAAGGCCCCGGCCTTGATGAGAGAGTCGATGGTTCGCTTGTTGCACACGACCGCGGGAACCTTGTCGAGGAAGTCCTCGAAGGAGGTGAACTCGCCCTTGTCCTCCCTGGCGGCCACGATCGCGTCGACGACGTTGATGCCGACGTTGCGCACTGCGGACAGCCCGAAGCGCACGTCCTCACCGACCGCGGAGAACTGGGCCCGCGAGGCGTTGACGTCCGGGGGCAGGACGGTGATGCCCATGTGGCGGCACTCCCCCAGGTAGACGGCCAGCTTGTCCTTGTTGTCCTTCTGGCTGGTGAGCAGGGCGGCCATGTACTCGGTCGGATAGTGCGCCTTGAGGTAGGCCGTCCAGTAGGACACGACGCCGTAGGCGGCCGAGTGGGCCTTGTTGAAGGCGTACTTGGCGAAGGGGACGACGACGTCCCACAGAGTCTTGACGCTCTCCTTGGAGAAGCCGGACTGGACCATCCCGGCCTCGAACTCGACGAACATCTTGGCCAGGATGTCCATCTTCTTCTTACCCATGGCCTTGCGCAGCGCGTCGGCCTTGCCCATGGAGAATCCCGCCAGGTCGGTGGCGATCTTCATGACCTGCTCCTGGTAGACGATGAGACCGTGCGTGGTCCCCAGGATCGGGTCGAGGGCCTCCTTGAGCTCGGGGTGGATCGGGATGACCTCCTGCAGGCCGTTCTTGCGCAGCGCGTAGTTGGTGTGGGACTCCGCCCCCATGGGGCCGGGCCGGTAGAGGGCGCCGACGGCGGAGATGTCCTCGAAGTTGTCCGGCTTCATCAGGCGCAGCAGCGTGCGCATTCCCCCGCCGTCGAGCTGGAAGACGCCCAGGGTCTCACCGCGTGAGAGCAGCTCGTAGGTGGCGCGGTCGTCGAGCTCGACGTGGTCGATGTCCAGGGCCGGCTTGCCGTTGGCGACAATGTTCTCCAGGGCGTCGGAGATGACCGTGAGGTTGCGCAGTCCCAGGAAGTCCATCTTGAGCAGGCCCAGGTGCTCGCAGGTGGGGTAGTCGAACTGGGTGATGACGGCGCCGTCCTGCAGGCGCTGCATCATGGGGATGATGTCGGTCAGCGTGGCTGAGGACATGATGACGGCGCAGGCGTGGACGCCCCACTGACGGGTCATGCCCTCCAGCCCCTTGGCCAGCTCGACGATCTTCTGGGCGTCGGGGTCCTCGGCGTGGAGCTTGCGGAACTCCTCGGCCTCGCCGTAGCGCTCGTCGGCGGGGTTGAAGATGCCCTTGATGGAGATGTCCTTGCCCTGGACGGACGGGGGCATGGCCTTGGTGAGCCGGTCGCCGACGGCGTAGGGGTAGCCCATGACGCGACTGGAGTCCTTCAATGACTGCTTGGCCTTGATGACGCCGTAGGTGACCACCTGGCTGATGCGGTCGGCGCCGTACTTCTCACGCACGTACTCGATGACCTCATCGCGCCGACGCTCGTCGAAGTCGACATCGATATCGGGCATGGAGATGCGCTCGGGATTGAGGAAGCGCTCGAAGATGAGCCCGTGGCGCAGCGGGTTGAGCTCGGTGATGCCCATGGCGTAGGCGACCATGGAGCCGGCTCCCGATCCACGCCCCGGCCCGACCCGGATGCCGTGGGCCTTGGCCCAGTTGATGTAGTCGGCCACGACGAGGAAGTAGCCGGGGAACCCCATCTGGGTGATGACGCTGATCTCGTACTCGGCCTGCTTGCGGCAGTCCTCGGGGATGTCGCCGTTGAACCGGCGGTCCATGCCGCGCCAGCACTCCTTGATGAACCAGGACTCGTCGGTCTCCCCCTCGGGGACGGGGAAGGCCGGCATGTAGGAGGCCCCCTCGTCGACGGTGCGGAAGTGCACGTCGCACTGCTCGGCCACGAGCAGGGTGTTGTCGCATGCCTGGGGCATCTCGGAGAAGAGACGGCGCATCTCGGCGCCGGGGCGCAGGTAGTAGGTGTCGCCGTCGAACTTGAAGCGGTCAGGATCGGAGAGCACGGAGCCGGAGTTGATGCACAGCATCGCGTCCTGGATGGTGCGGTCCTCGGGGCGCACGTAGTGGGAGTCGTTGGTGGCCAGCAGCGGGGCCCCGATCTCCTTGGCGATGCGCAGCAGGTCCTTGGTGACGCGCTGCTCGATCTCCAGGCCGTGGTCCATGAGCTCGACGTAGAAGAACTCCTTGCCGAAGATGTCCTGCAGCTCCCCGGCGGTGCGCAGGGCCTCGTCCCACTGGCCCAGGCGCAGGCGGGTCTGGACCTCCGAGGAGGGGCAGCCGGTGGAGCCGATGAGGCCGTCCGCATAGCGCGAGAGCAGCTCGCGGTCGATGCGCGGCGCCTTGCCCCACTGGCCCTCCAGGGAGGCGAAGGAGTCCATGCGCATGAGGTTGTGCAGGCCCTCGTTGTTGCGTGAGAGCAGCGTCATGTGCGTGTAGGAGCCGCGGGCGGAGACGTCGTCGCTCCGCTGGGACTCATCGCCCCAGAACACACGGGTCTTGTCGAAGCGGGAGGTGCCCGGAGTCATGTACGCCTCGACCCCGATGATCGGCTTGATACCGGCAGCCGTGGCGGCCGCGTAGAACTCGTAGGCTCCGAACATGTAGCCGTGGTCGGTGATCGCCAGGGCGGGCTGGCCCAGCCGCTTGGCCTCGGCCACGTAGTCCTTGATCTTCCCGGCGCCGTCCAGCATGGAGTAGTCGGTGTGGACGTGGAGGTGGACGAAGTCGTCCTTGGGGGCTGCTTCTTCCTGACTGCTCATCTCCGCCATGGCCCCATCCTAGGCCCGCCCGGCGCCCTGTCTCCTGGAGGGGCCCGGCGCGCTCCAACACGAAGGCGGGGCCTTGCCCAGCCATGACGGGACACCGCCGAGGTAGTGGCTAAGCCGGGGGAGAAATCCTCTGCTGGGCGGCGTCCTTCCCACCACCTCCGAGAGGTGCTTCGGGCTCAGGCGCCCGCCCGGGCGGCGGCCTCTCGCGGAGCCAGGACGCTGAGCGCAAGGTCGAGTACGGGGGTGGGAACACCCGCCTCGTCTCCGGCGCGGCACAGGGCACCGAGCTGGGCGTCGAGCTCGCTGGGCAGGCCTGAGGCGATGTCCCGCTGCATCGATGTGGTGGCTCCGGCCGGCTGAGCGTCAGCCATGCGCAGGGCCGCAGCGACCGGGTCGGGGGGCATCGTCGGTGGCCAGGTCGTGGCCCAGTGCCGCGGCGACGGCGACGACCTCGCCCACGGCCCGAGTGAAGGCGTCTCTCAGGTCGCTGCGCAGGACGCCGATGGGCGCGTTCGTGGCGGCGCCGAGGGCCCCCTGGACGACGACGAAGGAGACCTTGCGCCACAGCTCGGCCCAGATGGAATCCGGGATCCAGGACCGGATTCCGGCCGCCTCCAGGGCATGGACGGCGGCGCGGCTACGAGCGGTGGCGGCACCGTCCCACTCCCCCAGGGCCAGGGAGCCGGCGTTGCCGATGGTGCGGACGTCTCCGGGCGAGGTGATGGCGGAGTAGACCCGGGCGACTCCGGGCAGGACGTGTTCCTTGCCGACGGCGTCGGCGAGCAGTCCGGGCGCGCTGATCCCGTTCTGGGTGGAGACGACACCGGTGTCGGGGCAGGTCAGAACTCTGAGCGCCGAGGCCAGCTGCGGTAGCGCATCGACCTTCGTGGTCACGAAGACCAGGTCCGGGTCACCGCCGAGGGCGTCGTTGAGAGCCTGCGGATCCTCACTGGCCAGGGGCGTCTCGATGCGGGCGGTCACGGTACCGGGATCGCCCCGGGAGCAGTCACGCAGCGTCAGCCCGCCCGAGCGCAGAGCCGCCAGGGTGCGATCGTGAACCAGGAAGCCGACCTGCTGGCCGCTCGCGGCCAGACGGGTGCCGAGCCATCCTCCGATGCCCCCGGCACCGATGACGACGATCCTCATGAGTGTCTCCTCTCAGTCCTGCTGTCCGCACGAGCACGTACACCCAGGTGTCAGCGACCGGCCTAGGCGGTACGGCCGGAACTGTCCTCGGTGCTGATGCTGCTGACGATGCGGGCCATGTCCTGGTGCCAGATACCGGCGTCGAGGTAGCGGTGACCGTTCAGGACCCGGTATCCGCAGCGCTCATAGAAGCCCATGGCTTGCTCCTGAGCTGAGAGAACCACCTCCACACGGGGCCGGCCGGAGTGGCTCAGTGCAGTCTGCTCGAGGGCAGCGACGATGCGGGCACCCAGCCCCGTACCGCGCACGATGCTCCGTACAGCCAAGCGGCCCAGATGGACCCGACCGGGGTGTTCGGGCTCCATCAGGAGACGTCCGGCGCCCAGGGGTGTTCCATCAGCTCCACTGGCCAGGAGATGGATCGTGGTCGGCTCCTCGTCGCGGGCGTCGATCTCCTGGGCGAGGGGAACCGCCTGCTCAACAACGAAGACCTCAAGACGAACGTCGGCAACGGACCTGCGGAGCCGGTCGGCCTCGGGGCCCGTCTCATCGCCACAGGCGGTTGCGAAGCCAATGGGTTCGTGGACGGCGGTGGCCGGGCGGATCTCGAGGGTGGGAGTCTCCGAGACCGCCTCGTCAGCGCTCGGCCTCGTCGTCGGGGCCATGGTCGAGCGACGCAGGCGATCAGTCACTATTACCTCCACGGAGAGCCTGTTCACGGCAGGCGCAAGACATCGAGGGCGTGGACGAGGTCGTCGGGGTAGTCAGAGGTGAAGACCATGTGCTCACCGGTGATGGGGTGGGCGATGCCGAGCTCGCGGGCGTGGAGCCACTGGCGGATCAGTCCGGTGCGTGCGCTCATGACCGGGTCGGCGCCGTAGGTGGCGTCTCCGACGCAGGGGTGGCCGACGGCGGCCATGTGGACGCGGATCTGGTGGGTGCGCCCGGTCTCAAGGTGGATCTCGGCCAGGCAGGCCCCGGGCATCGCCTCGATGACGTCGTAGTGGGTGATGGACTCCCGCCCGCCCTCGATGATGGCCATCTTCCACTCTCGGCTGGGGTGACGGCCGATGGGGGCGTCAATGGTGCCGCTGGAGGGATCGAGGTGGCCCTGAACCAGGGCGTGGTACACCTTGTCCACCGTGTGCTCCCGGAAGGCGCGTTTGAGCACCGAGTAGGCCCGCTCCCCCTTGGCCACGATCATGACGCCCGAGGTGCCCACGTCCAGGCGCGAGACGATGCCCTGGCGCTCGGCGGCGCCGGAGGTGGCCACTCGCACGTGCATGGCCTTCAGGGCGCCGAGGACGTCGGGGCCGTCCCACCCCATGGAGGGATGCGCGGCCACGCCCGCGGGCTTGTCGACGACGACGATGTCCTCGTCCTCGTAGAGCAGCTCCATGCCCTCCACGGGAGTGGCGACCGGTTCGACGGGACGTGGGTCGGGCAGGTCGACCTCGAGGAGCTCGCCCGCGCGCAGACGAGAGGACTTGGCCAGCGTCTCGCCGCCTCGGCGCACCTCTCCGGCCTCACACAGGTCCTCGACCCGGCTGCGGGACAATCCCGTCATCCGGGCCAGCGCGGCATCGACGCGTTCGCCGTCGAAGCCGTCGGGGACGGGCAGCAGGCGCACGCTCATTGCGGCTCCACGGGAGTCGCCTGCGTCGATGCATCCAAGGGCTCCCCCGGCTTGGAGGACGCCTCGGCGCGACCCTTCCCGCGGGCCCGAACTCCTCGGCGGGTTGAGGAGGGCGGTGCGCCACCGCCTTCCGCCTCCGGGCCGTCTGAGGCGCCGGCACGCGTGCCGTCGATCTCCCAGCCTCCCAAGGACAGGATGATGATGCCCGCGGCTGCCGCCACGATGGCGATGTCGGCGACATTGCCCACGAAGTAGCCGCCGTAGTCGATGAAGTCGATGACGTGGCCGCGCAGGAAGCCTGGCTCGCGCAGAAGGCGGTCGATGAGGTTGCCGACCGCGCCGCCCAGGACCAGGCCGAGGGCCACCGCCCAGGAGCCAGACGCCAGGTTCCGGGAGACACGGATGATGATGGCCACGACGCAGGAGGCGATGAGCGCGAAAATCCACGTCTGCCCGGTGGCGAAGGAGAAGGCGGCGCCCGGGTTGCGCACCAGGACCAGGCCAAGCGCCCGGCCGAACAGCGCCGTGTGCCGACCGTCGGACAGGGCTGAGAGCGCCCACTGCTTGGAGGCCTGGTCCACGACGATCACAATGATCGCCACCAGCCACAGCACGATCACGGGGAGGCGTTTGGATCGTCTCACGCCCGCTGCCCCCTCCTGCGACGTCATGGCCTTATCCATGGCGCTGGAGGGATTGTCCGTGGGCAGCGGGACGGCGCTATCGGCGTGATCGGCGTTACCGCCGTCAGCGGCATTGCCGGCGGCTTCCTGCGCTAAGGATGCGGGATCGACGTGGTCAGGCATGGGGCTTTCTCGCATTGTGCTCAGAGGAGAACGGGTGACGAATGGGCTGTGTACCCAGCGAAGGGCGGCGACCCGTGCGGGTCG
>NZ_KV789108.1:0-5795 GCF_001807465.1 Actinomyces sp. HMSC08A09
GTCGATTCTGAAGATTCTGTCGAAGTGTGGGTGGGGAGGGAGGTGCGGGCGGCGTCAGCGACTCAGCCGAGCAGGGCCAGGACGACGGCGGCGCTGCGGGCGGCGGCCTCCTCGGCGGCGATGTGGAAGTCCTGGCCCGCCTCGGGGCCGCACAGGTCGGACACGCCGCGCACCGAGACGAAGGGGACGCCGGCACCCGCTGCTACCTGTGCCAGCGCCGTCGACTCCATGTCTGTGCTCAGTGCCGCGGGGAAGACCTCGCGGGTGTCGGCGACGTTCGCGGCCGTCACGAAGGAGTTGCCGGCCAGCATCTGACCGACGCGCAGTCGCGCCGAGCCCGACGACGCCGTGGCGCCGCGCAGGGCCTCCTGGCCCACCTGCTTCAGGCGCTCCAGCAGGGCCGCATCCCCGGCGAAGGTCTCCGGCTGGCCCGGGGTCTGGCCGCGGGCGTAGCCGAAGGCGGTGGCGTCGGCGTCGGTGTAGGCCAGGGTCGCCGAGGCGCACACGTCGCCGACCTCGACCTGGCGGCCGAGCCCGCCGGTGGTTCCCGCCGAGACGACGGCGCTGGGGCGGACCTGAGCCAGGACCGTCGCCAGTGCGCTCGCGGCCGCCACGAGCCCAATGCCGCTGCGCACGAGGATGAGCTCGCGCTCGCCGTCGGGAAGCTGGAGGGACCAGGCGCGTGCGGCCCCCGGCAGGGTCGGCGCCTGGGCAGCCGCGCGCTCGGGCAGGGCGTCCAGGAAGGGCTGGGCCTCCTCGGCCATGGCGCAGGAGACGATGACGGGTGCGGCACTGGTGCGACTCACGCGCCGAGCCTACAGGGGGCGGGCGGCGACCGGCGTGGTTGGTGTGGGCTGCCTCGAGGGCTGCGCTTCTCCCGGCTCCTGCGCTCTCCTGGTTCACTGACGGGGACATTCCGCGCGGCGGGGTGCGTGTCCTTCCAGGCAGGGGCGTTCGACGCCGTCGGGGACAGGAATACGGTCCCCGCACGCGCAGGATGTCCCCGGTGGTACCGAAATGTCCCCGGACGCGCAGGATGTCCCCGGCCGCGGGGAAGTGTCCCCGCCGCAGACCGCACTCGCCGACGTCGAGCGCGACGTCAGGCGTCGCCGACCTGCGTCGGCATGCTCAGCCCGATAATGACCGCCTCGATGAGGTCTCGCAGCCTGTCGCAGTCCGTGTTCTCAGTGATCGAGTCCATGAAGAGCAGGCTGACGAGGTCGGCCAGGCTCGCCGTGGGGACGGTGGGGCGGCGCCCCATGCGGGCGAGAACCTTCTCGACCGTTCCGGACAGTCTGGCGGTGAAGTCGGCGCGCGCCGTACCGGGGATTGTCGGGCTGTCGGGGTTGCGCAGCTGGAAGAGGGAGTACTCCGTGGTCAGCAGGTAGATGGTGCGGGCCTCGGGGCGGATGGCCTCGAGCAGCTCCATCAGCGAGTCCATCGTGGGGGTGCCCTCGAAGGAGTCGACGGCCTGCGTGACTTGTGACAGCAAGGTGTTGGAGCGCGTGACGATGGCCTCGGTCAGGACGTCCTGGAGTGAGGAGTAGTTGGAGTAGAAGGCGCCTCGGGTGAAGCCGGCTTTCTTGACGACGTCGTCAATGCGAGTGCTGGCAATGCCCTTGGAGGCAACGATGTCCGCAGCCGCCTCGATGAGGCGGGCGCGGGTGTTCTCCCGCTTGCGCAGCGTGCGCTCGGCGGCGGGCGGGTCGGTGCTCGGTGTCATGAGACCGCCCACCCTACCGGCGCCATAGGGGTGCGAGGAGTCACAACGTCCTGGGTTTCAATACATGAATGTATCCAGTACGTTTGCGTATCGAATTCGATCATCTCCGTACCTTCTGAAAGGTCCGCCATGTCCACCTTCCTTTTATCCCTGGGGCGATGGTGCGCTCGTCACGCCACCCGGGTCCTCGCGGCCTGGGCGCTGCTTATCGCTGCCCTCGGCGGCGTCGTCGCCACCACCGGTATCCAGCTCGACGACACCTTCACCATTTCCGGCACTGAGTCGATGCGCGGCCTGGAGGTCCTCACCGATCGGCTTCCCCAGGCGGCGGGCACCAGCGAGCAGGTCCTCATCACCAGCTCCAACGGCCGCATCGAGAACCACGCCCCGGCGGTCAACGCCTTTGCTCTTCGGGCATCGCAGATCGACGGCGTCGCTACGGTTTCCCCGCCCTTCGGTGACAAGACCGCCGGCGTTGCGTCATCCGTCTCCGCGGACGGCACCCACGTACTCGTCCAGGTGCAGACGGACGCCTCGGTCGGCTCCATCACCACCGGAACCACACCGAAGGCCAAGACCGTCGCCCAGGACCTCGACACCCTCGCCGAGCGCGCCGAGGCCATGGACCCGTCTCTGACGGTCCAGCGCAGCGGCAACATCGACCAGGAGGTGGGGATCGGCATCTCTGCCGTTGAGCTCGTCGGCGTCGCCATCGCCGCGATCGTCCTGCTCATCACCTTCGGCTCTCTCGTGGCCGCGGGTACCCCGCTCATCGCCGCCGCCGTCGGCGTGGGCGTCGGCATGCTCGGCATCCTCGCGACAGCAAGCTTCACTGACATCAACTCCACCACCCCGGTCCTGGCCGTCATGATCGGACTGGCGGTCGGCATCGACTACGCCCTATTCATCGTCTCGCGGGCGCGCGAGTACCTCGCCGACGGCGTCGATCCGGCCGAGGCCGCTGGGCGGGCCACCGCCACCTCCGGAGGGGCCGTCGTCTTCGCCGGCACCACGGTCATCGTGGCCCTGTGTGGTTTGAGCGTGGCCGGCATCAGGTTCCTGACCACGATGGGACTGGCCTCGGCGGCGGTTGTGGCAGTGGCCGTGCTCGTGGCCCTGACGGTCGTTCCCGCTCTCATCGGCCTCCTCGGTCAGCGCCTGCTCCCGCGGCGTCGTAGGGCCGCCGACGCCGGTGCGGACGCGGACCGGAGGCCGGCCTCCCGCTGGGTGCGCACGGTGACCCGCCGCCCCTGGGTGACCGTCGGCGCCGTCGTCGTCCTTCTGGGACTGTGCGCCGTCCCCGTCAGCGGCCTGCGTCTGGCCCTGACTGACAATGGCTTTGCCGAGAAGGGATCGCAGCAGCGCGAGACCTACGACGCCGTCGCCGCGGCCTACGGAGAGGGCTACAACTCTCCGATCGTCGTGATCGCTGACATCTCTCAGCCCTCCGGCTCCGTCGCCGCGGTCCAGGGTCTGGCCCGTGACCTCTCCCAGCTCGACGGCGTCGAGGGAGTCTCCCTGGCCACTCCCAACGAGGACGGGACCCTCGCCTTCGTCCAGCTCCGCCCCGAGAAATCGCAGGCCGCCCCCGCCACGATGGAGCTCGTGCGCAACATCCGCTCCCACGCCGGCGACTATGAGAGCCGCTACGGGCTCAGCAACGTCATGGTCACCGGTCAGACCGCTGTCGCGATCGACGTCGCCGAGGAGCTCAACGCCGCCCTCATCCCCTTCGGCATCGTGGTGGTGGGCCTCTCGCTCATCCTCCTCATGGTGGTCTTCCGCTCCATCGCCGTTCCCGTGACCGCGACCCTCGGGTACCTGCTGTCTCTGGGCGCGGGCATGGGCGCCGTGGGAGCCGTCTTCGGCTGGGGCTGGGCTGCCGACCTCCTGGCCGTCTCCAAGGTCGGCGCCGTCATCTCCTTCCTGCCGGTCATCGTCATGGGAGTCCTGTTCGGGCTGGCCATGGACTACCAGGTCTTCCTTGTTTCACGCATGCGCGAGGAGTGGAGCCGACGGCGCGGCGACGCGACTGATGCGACGCCCGAGGCTCGCCGTGAGGCCGCCGCGGTGGCGGTCGAGACCGGATTCCAGGGCAGCGCGAAGGTCGTGGTCGCGGCGGCCGTCATCATGATCGGCGTCTTCATGGCCTTCGTCCACACCGACAACGTGTACGTCAAGCCCATCGCCCTCGGTCTGACCGTCGGGATCGCCGCTGACGCCTTCCTCGTGCGCATGACCCTCATCCCTGCGCTCATGGCGGCGCTGGGAGAGAAGGCCTGGTGGCTGCCGACATGGCTGGACCGGCTGCTCCCCGTCGTCGACGTCGAGGGAGAGGGCCTGGAGCAGGCACTGGAGCAGGAGGAGGCCGCCGCCGGCCAGTCCGCCCGACCGGTGACGGACAGCTCGGGCGATGAGGCCGAGGATACTGAGGGCGCCGCGGACGCCGAGGACAGGCAGGCCGCTGTCGTGTCCTGAGCCCGCGCTCGCGGGGTCTGGCGAGGGCGGGTCAGGTGGATTGCCGCCGGCCCGCCCTTGCCGGGGACATTTCGCGCGGCCGGGTGCGTGTCCTTCCGGCCGGGGGCGTTCGACGCCGTCGGGGACAGGAATACGGTCCCCGGACGCGCAGGATGTTCCCGGTGGTGCGGAAAGGTCCCCGGGTGCGCAGGATGTCCCCGTACGTATCGGGCCAGTCCGTCGCGTCCGCCGGCCCTTGCTTCACCCCACCGCCGGGCCTTGCCTTGCCGCGCCCCTTCGCTGGTCCTCAGGCCCCGGGGTCCGGGCCTCGCTGTGTTCCGGCGCCCCATGGTCTACGACGCCCTACTGACCCGCGCCCTCGTCGTCCCGGGAGCCCGTGGCGGCGGTGACGGCCGCGGCCGGGTTGATGGGCAGTGCCCGGCGCGACTGGTCGCGGCGCAGTAGGAAGTTCCCCAGCCGGATCGGCCAGGCCACGTGGTTGATCCGCGGCCAACGTAGCATGACGTAGTCGACCGCGTCGTCCACCTCCAGGCGCCGCGTCGAGTTGCCGACCCGCACCCACAGCGCCGCTCCGTCGTGCCCTTTGGCCGGCTTGAGGTAGACCGGCAGCGGGGATGGGGGCGCCGTCACCCGGCACACCTCCGCGGTCCCGTCCGGGGTGGGCGCGAAGTCCACCCGGGGCAGTGCCGCCGCATTCGTGCCCATGCGTGTGCGCCACATGCCGCGCAGCCACAGCTCGAAACGGTCGGCGTCGGGCTGTTTGAGGGTCGCGTAGTCGGGGCCGAGCCCGATGAGGTTGCCGCCGTCATCGACACCGAGCAGGAGCGTGCCGCCCGCGGAGTTCATGAAGGCCGCCACCGTCTTGGCCACGACCTCCTCCATGGCCTCATCGCGCTTGTCCGTGCGCAGGTTCCAGCGCGCCGAGGACTTGAACTCCAGGCGGTCGGACTCGCCCATCTGGGCGACCTCCGCGATCGGCAGCAGCGTGGGATGGTGCTGGACGCGCGCCAGCACCGCGGAGGTTGCCACCAGCACCACGACCGCCACGCCGCAGGAGGTCGCCAGCATCTTGAACGAGAACAGGTCGCCCTCGTCGAAGATCCACCCCGCCAGCAGCAGCCCCAGCCACAGGCCGACAAGCGCGATGAGCGTGGCCGCCGCACCCGACACGGAGACTCGTCCGCGCAGCAGGAACCGCGTCAGCCGCCCCACGAGGAAGGACAGCAGGAGCAGCAGCGGCTGAGCGATGACCCACCAGATGAGGATGGGGTTGGCAGGGTTGGTGATGGTGACGGTCTCGATGCTCTCCACGTGCGTCAGGTTCTCTTCGTCTCGGTGCCTCGCGGCGCGGGCACAGGGTGGGCGGGGGCTGAGTGCGATTCAGGATGCGGTTGGTGCCGGTGTTGGACCGGGCCCGACGTCGGAGTCCGGCGACGGCGCGCCGTTCCGCTCCATGACTGTGCCAGGCCCGGTGTTGCCAGACTGTGAGGACTGCCCTCTCCGCGGTTCCTGGTCTCGATGGTTCCTGGTCTCGGTGGCGCTTGGTTGTGCCGGCTCCGCGTCTCGCCGGCGGGGACATTCCGCGCGGCCGGGT
>NZ_KV789108.1:5815-28439 GCF_001807465.1 Actinomyces sp. HMSC08A09
GGACCGGAATCCTGTCCCCGGACGCGCAGGTTGTCCCCGGCTGGGAGGGAGTGTCCCCGCACGCGCAGGATGTCCCCGGCCGGGCGACACAGGGCCGCGCGGCTGCGTCAGGCCATGACCCGCGTCCACTCGTCGCGGGCGGCAAGGAAGTCACGCACCGCCTCCTGGGCGGCGGCCAGCGAGTGGTTCGCCCCCCAGCCGCACTGGACCTCGTTGGCCGCCGGCACCTCCCGGGCGGTGAGGATGTCGCGGAAGGTCGCCTCCAGCAGTGGCAGGAACTCCTCGGTCCCCACCCCCAGCATGAGGGCGTAGAAGCCGGTCTGGCAGCCCATGGGGGAGAAGTCGATGAGCCGGTCGGTGTGGTTGCGCATGAGCTCGGCGCTCAGGTGCTCGATGGAGTGCACGGCCTCCATCTCCAGGTGCGCGCGGTTGGGCTGGCAGAAGCGCACGTCGTACTTGACGAGCACGTCCCCGCCGGGCAGCTCCTTGCGGTCGGCGACGCGCACGTAGGGCGCGGCCACCTTGGTGTGGTCCAGGTTGAAGGACTCGACGTTCATCCTCGGCGTGCTCTGCTGGCTCGTCTCGCTCATGGGCTCAGCCTACGGGGCGGTCACGAGGCAGGATGGGGCCATGACTTCACTGGCACGCATCGTCACGGGGCCCGACGACGCCCCCACCCTGGTTCTGCTCCACGGCATCACCGGCTCCGCGGTCTCCCTGGCCGAAGCCATCGACCACTGGGTGGGCCGCGACTACCGGGTCGTAGCGGTCGACGCCCGCGGGCACGGCCTGTCCCCGCGGTGGGAGTCGGCCGAGCTCGAGCGGGCCGGGGAGGTCCTTGTGGAGGACCTCATCGCCGTCCTGGAGGAGTTGGAGGCCGCCTCGCGCGGCCGGGCCGCCCTGGGCCTGCCGACGCCGCCTGCCCCAGTCGTCATCGGTCACTCGATGGGTGCGGCCACCGCCATGGTGGCCGCCGTCCGTCGCCCCGACCTGCTCTGCGGCGTCGTCCTGGAGGACCCGGCCCGCTTCGGCACCCGCAGCCCGCGCGAGCTCCTGGCCCGCGGCGCCGCCCGGGAGCGGGCCCGCGCCACCGAGGTCGCCGACCTGCCGGCCGCCGTCGGCCGCGCCCTGGAGACCATGCCCGACGCCGAGGCCCTCCCGGGTGTATGGGCCTCCCAGCGCACCGACCCGGGCCTGCTGCTGTCCGGCGTCGTCGCCCCCGAGGTCCCCTGGGACGAGGCCATGGCCGCCCTCGAGGTCCCCGCCCTGCTGCTCACCGGCGACCGGCCCGGCAGCGCCCGCGTGGGCAGCGAGGGCCTGGCCGCCGCCGCCCGCAACCCCCGCATCACCCCGGTCCTCGTGCCCGGGGCCGGCCACCAGGTGCGTCGCAGCGACCCGCAGGCCTTCTACCGCGCCGTCGACACCTGGCTGGCCGAGGTCCTGCCGGTGGGCTGAGGCGGGACCGCAGGCCACCGGGGCTCCACCCGGCCGCCGGACTGCAACCGGACTGCCGCCGGAGCGCCGTCGTCACACCGTAGCCACGCTGTCGCCACGCCGTCGCGCCACTGCCGCGTCACCACCGCGACCGCGGAAAGGGGGAGAGCTCCCACGGCGCGCACAGGCCCGTCGGGGCGCTGCGCGCCGCCCGTCCGTGGGAGGATGCGCCCATGGCAGCTGTGTCGGAAAAAGCTCGGAAGGCCGCCGTTCCCCTCCCCGGGGAGCGCACGCAGGGGGAGACCATCGCCTATCTCCTGGCGGCACTGACCATTGGCGCGGTGGGGCTCTATCTCATCCAGGACCTCTTCGCCCCGGCCTTCTTCGCCCTCACCCTCGTGGTGACGGTCCGGCCGCTGGTGTCCTGGATGACGCGCCACCGGGTGCCGCGCGTGGTCGCGGCGACGGCGGCGATTGCGCTCATCTTCGCCTTCGTCGTTCTGCTGTTCGCGGCACTGGCCGTCGCCGTCGCCCAGCTCGTCGACACCCTGCCGCAGTACGCCCCCAAGTTCCAGGCGATCTGGAAGCAGGTCGAGACCCAGCTCAACGGCATGGGGGTCGACCAGTCCGCGGTGCTCAAGCAGGTCACCAACGTCCTGGACACCTCCCAGCTCGTCATGGTGGCTCAGTCGGTCCTGGGGCAGCTGACCTCGGCCAGCGCGATGATGGGCGTCATGTCGATGGTGGTCGTCTTCCTCATGTTCGACACCGCCAAGATCGAGATCCGCACCGCGGCCCTCGGTGTCCTTAAGCCGGGTATGGCCTCCGCTCTGGTGTCCTTCTGTGAGGCGGTGCGCTCCTACTGGATGGTCTCGACGGTCTTCGGTCTCATCGTGGCCGTCATCAACGCGGTCACCCTGTGGTACCTGAACGTGCCGATGGCCATCACCTGGGGCGTGGTCTCCTTCATCACCAACTACATCCCGAATATCGGCTTCGTCCTGGGCGTGGTGCCGCCGGCGATCCTGGGGCTGGTGGACTCCGGCCCTTGGACGGCGCTGTGGGTGGTGCTGTCCTACACGGCGGCCAACTTCGTCATCCAGTCCCTCATCCAGCCCAAGTTCACTGGGGACGCGGTGGGGCTCAATACGACGACGACCTTCCTGTGCCTGCTGTTCTGGTCCACCGTCACCGGTGCGTTGGGGACGATCCTGGCGGTGCCGCTGACCCTGTTCGTCAAGGCCCTCCTCATCGACTCCGACCCGCGCTCGCGCTGGGTGGGGATCTTCCTGTCCGCCGGCGACTCGCCCGTGCGCGACCCCGATGAGCTCGACCAGGGCGTGCTCGACCAGCTCGACCTCGACGGCGACGGCGTCGGCGAGGCCGACCCCGACTACGGCCGGGCCGTCGTCGAGAAGCACGCAGAGGTCATCAAGGAGCGTGAGAAGGCCGGCAAGTCGGCCGCGCGCGCCGACGGCGACGACGTCGGTGCCTCCGCGCCCGCGGACTCGAGCCGGGCCACCAAGGACTGAGCTCAGGCCTGCGCCCCGGCGCACTGATGGCCGCAGGGCGAGCCTGGCGCTCAGGGAATCGGCGACTGCGTTTCGCCCCGAGAACGTACTTCTCCTCCAGATCACTGAGGTCCGTCCCCAGTCATCTGGAGGAGAACGCAGTCCTCGTGCAGAAAGTACGTTCTCGACGACGTGGCCTCCGGCCCGGCCGGGTGTGTGCCGGAGCCCTCCGGCTCAGTCCTCGGCGCGGCCGGACAGCTTCCCGGACGGCTCCTCGACCGGCGCCCCGCGGCCCTCAGGGCTGGCGGGCCAGGTCCGCGGCGCCGACGAGCCCGGCCTCCTGACCGCCCTCGGCCAGGACCACCGGGATGGCGGGGCGGTGGGTGCCGGCCGTGAGGTTCTCGGCGAAGGCCTTGCGCGTGGGGGCGAGCAGGATGTCGCCGGCCTCGGCCAGACCGCCGGCGATGACGATGACCTCGGGGTCCAGCAGCGCGCACATGTCGGCCAGTCCCACCCCCAGCCAGCGGGTGAGCTGCTCGTAGCACTCCAGGGCGGCGGGGTCCCCCTCGCGGGCCGCGGCGGTGACGGCCTTGCCGGAGATGTGCTCCGGGTTGCCGCCGGAGAGCTCGATGATGCGGGCCGCGTAGTCGGGGCGGAACTGCGCCAGCTCCCAGGCGTTGATGCCCAGGGCCGTGCCGGCGCTGTAGCGCTCCAGGCACCCGCGCAGGCCGCACCCGCAGGGGCGGCCGCCGGGAACGACGTTGAGGTGCCCGATCTCCCCGCCGAATCCGGCCGCCCCGCGCAGGAGGTGCCCGTCGACGATGATGGCCCCGCCCACGCCGGTGCCGATGGCCACGATGAGGGCATTGCGCTTGCCGCGGGCCGCCCCGAAACGGGCCTCGGCCCACCCGAAGGCATTGGCGTCGTTCTCGACGACGACGGGCAGGCCCACGCCCTCGGAGACGACGTCGCCGATCCGCATCCCGGTCCAGTCCAGGTTGGTGCCGTGCGCCATCGTGTTGCGGTCGGAGGACACGAAGCCTGCCGCCCCGATGCCCACGGTGGCCACGTCGGGGAAGTCCTCCCGCAGCCGGCGCACCACCGTCGTGATCGTGTCAATGATCGCCTGGCGGTCGGCGGCGGGGGAGTCGCGCCGAATCGTCTGAAGAACCTTCCCCTCGTCGTCGACGACGCCGGCCGCGATCTTCGTTCCGCCGACATCCACTCCGATGCTCAGTGCCATGCTCGCGCTCCTTGGTGAAACGACCGTTGCTGACGTCGCTGCTTGCGTCGTTGCTCGTCAGACGATCAATGGGATAAGTGGTGGAAGAATAGCGTCCCCCGGCCTGCCCATGGGGCGAGTCGGGGGAGGAGCCCCGGGGTGGGGCGGGCGGCGGGCGCCGAGGGGCGCCGTCGGCGTTCCGCTGCGCGGCGGTCAGTGCGCCGACGCCGGTGCCGCCGGGCTCGTCGGGCTCGCGGTCCCGGTAGCGCCCTGGGCCTCCTTGGCCTTGGCGGCCTGGCTCTTGACGACGGCCGTCATGTAGTCGGCGTCCTTGTACCCGTTGATGTAGGTCTCGCCCACGATCATGAACGGGGTTCCCTGAATGCCGATGGAGTGGACGTGCTGGGTGGACTCGGAGACGGCCTTGACGGTCTCGGCGGCAGTCATGTCGGTGCGGAACTTCGACAGGTCCGCCACCCCGGCCTTCTTGGCGAAGTCGACCAGGGAGTCCTCGGTGTAGGCCGGGTGGCCCTTGGGGTCGGCGGCGGCGTAGACGGCGTCGTGGAACTCCCAGAACTTGCCCTGCTTGGCGGCGGCTCGCCCGGCCTGGGCGGCCAGGGGTGAGGTCTCGCTGATCTGGGCCAGGTCGCGCCACTCGATGCGCAGCGTGCCCTCCTCCACCAGCTTGTTCAGCTCGGGCTCGACATTCTGGGCGAACTGGGTGCAGAAGGGGCAGGCGAAGTCGGAGTAGATGACCATGACGACCGGCGCGTCGACCTTGCCCTTGGCCTGGCCGTCGGCCGGGTCGCGGTGGATCTCGGAGTGGATGAGCTCGAGGGTCTGCTGGTCGGCGACCGGCGGGGCCGGTACGGGCTCGGGGACCGCGGCGGCCGAATCGGAGGAGGAGGCGGGCGCCTGGCTGGCGGCGGCGGCTTGATGGCGGCGGGAGGCGACGTTCTGCAGCAGCACGGCGGCGAGGACGGCCAGGATGACGGCGATGACCACGAGGGTGATGACCGTGGCGCGGTTGGTCTTCGACTGCGTCTGCGTCGGCGTCGAAGAAGGCGGCTGAACACTCATGGCAGCGAGTCTGTCAGAGGAGACAGGCCCCGCAATACGCCTGATATGGCTGATGAGAGCACAGTTCGTCACAGCCGTCTCAGGCCGATCTCGGCAGGCCCGCCAACCTCACGGGGCGCTCACGAGCCGCTTACGGCACGCTCACGAAGGTCACCGAAAATCATCGGCCCCGGAGGCGCCGTCGTCCATCCCCGACCCACACACTTCGACCGAATCTTCATTATCGACCCGGAGCCGCGTCGTTTGTGAAGTTTTGGTCGAAGTGAGGCGGGGTCCCGGCCGGGCGGTGCTCTAACGCAGGGCTGCGCCGGCAGCCAGTCCTAGTCCGACGGCGCCCAGCGTCGCCGCCGTCATGAGGGTCGCGTGCGCCAGGGCCGGCCCCCACCGCCCGGCCAGCAGCAGGCGTGCCCCCTCGACGCAGGCCGTGGAGAAGGTCGAGTACCCGCCCAGGAAGCCGGTCCCCAGGAAGGTGAGCGCGGTGGCGGCCCAGGTCCCGGAGTGCGGCGGGTCTGCCGTCCAGCCCACGAGCAGGCCCATGAGGAGGCAGGCGGTCACGTTGACGACGACCGTGCCCCACGGCATCCGCAGCATCCGCGACATGCAGGGCGCCCGCACCCCGGAACGACGCCGCTGCTGCTGGCCTCCCGCCGCAGCCTCCTGGGCGACTCGGCTGCTGAGGTGGCTGATGGAGGTGTCCACGCCCCAGCGACAGGCCGCCCCCATCCCGCCGGCCAGTGCCAGGGGGAGCCAGTCGGCGAGCCAGGTCCCCAGCCCGGCGGCGGCCCCGCTCATGACACCTCCGGGAGAGGGCAGCTGCCCGTTCGGTCCGCACTGCCGGCGCCGCCCGGGCGGCGCAGACGGTCGGCCAGCCACAGCCCGAGGCCGGCCGCCACCAGCCCGGCCACCATCGACCCCACCAGGTAGGCGGTGCCGAGGACCGGGTGGCCGCTGCCCCCACCCGAGGTCAGGAGCCGGTGGCTCTCCAGGATGAAGGTCGAGTGCGTTGTCAGCCCGCCCAGGACCCCTGTGCCCAGGGCCAGTCGCAGGCGGGGGCGGCCTTCGCCGAGCGCCCCCAGCAGCAGCCCCAGGGCGAGGGCCCCGACGACGTTGAGGGCCAGGGTCGTGACCGGCAGGTGCCCGGGGGAGGCGGGCCAGGTCCGCTCCAGGGCAGCGCGCACCAGCGTGCCCGCGCATCCGCCGGCGGCGACCAGGGCCAAGGAGGCGGTCACGGATGGGGCCCGCCCGGCCGCTGAGGGGGAGGTGGCTACGGACGGGGCGAGGGAGGTGGCCTCGGATGAGGCCTGCCCGGCCGCCTGCGGGGAGTCGGTCGCCGGTGGGGAGTCTGCGGCGGCTCCCGAGGCGGAGCTGGCTGCCGAGGGGGACGCAGCCACGGACGGGGCCGGGTCAGTCCCCGGCCCAGCAACCGGCCCAGCAACCGGCCCAGCACCCGGCCCGGTCCCCGGGCGGGTGACGGCCCCCGGCGCGGAATCGCTCCCGGTCTCGGAGGCGCCGCGGGTTCCGGTGCCGGCGCCGGGGTCGGCCTCAGCCATTGCGCTTGGCGATCTGGTAGTTGTCCTTGTTGTAGATGAGGGTGTAGGTGGCCCCCTGCTTGGAGTGCTTCTTGCCCCAGGCGGCGGCATCGCTACTGCCCCACTGGTTGGCGCTGGTCGGGGTCATGACGATGTACTCCTTGTCGGGGCCGCTCGTGCCCGCCCAGGAGACCTCGGCCCGGGGCACCAGGTAGGCCAGCAGCGACAGGTCGGTGACCACCGTGGCCCCCTCGGGGATCGTGGCGATGACCTCGTGGGCGACGGCCACCCGATGCGTCTCGGTTCTCTTCGCCTCGTCGCTCTGCTTGGCCTCGGCGGCGAGCGGGTCGAAGTTCTTGTTGGTGGCCTGCCACAGCGGGAGGTAGGGGGCGGTCAGCACCCCGGTGGCCACCGCGGTGAGGATGCTCGTGGCCACCACGAAGCGGTGCCGCATCGGCACCGTGAGCCAGGTGGGGAAGGCGGTCGGGCGCCGGCGCGGGCCGTCGACGTCGGACTCGCCGGCGGTGCCTGCCTCCCCGGAGGCCAGGGTGGCCCGGGCGGAGCGCTCCATGACCGCTCGGCCATCGACCCCCACCTGCCTGACGGGGTGGTCGGCCACGTAGGAGCCGTGCGCCCGGCGCCGGGCGACGACGTCGAGCAGCGCCCCCAGCGCGATGGGCATGAGGGTGGCGTTGTAGTGCCAGTTGTCCCACACCCAGTAGAACTCCACCGACCCCAGGAACCGCCACGCCAGCGTCGGCAGCACCACGAGCAGCCACGGCGAGGTGACCCCGACGATTCCGCTGGTGAGGATCAGCATGACGACCACCGTGGCCTTCTGGGTCAGGGCGTCGGGTGAGGTGGGCTGGTCCTGTGAGCTCAGGCCGTAGTCCCACACCCCGTTGATGTTGAAGGCCGGCAGGAACACCTGGATCGCGAAGAGGAAGGCCGCGATCCCGCCGACGATCATGCCCACGCCCAGGCGCAGCCCCCGACGCCGGTTGCGGGCGGCATCGTCCTTGGGAGCGCTTCCAGCGGAGTTCCCAGCAGCATCCCCAGCGGCGTCGAGGCCGTCGGCCCCACGGCCACCGGGCCGGATGACCGTGCACGTGCGATACCAGGCCGGGACCGCTGAGGTGAGGATGACGGCCACTCCGATCATGAGCACCGTCAACCCCATGTCCTCCTTGA
The DNA here is from genome assembly GCF_001807465.1 of Actinomyces sp. HMSC08A09. Lineage (NCBI taxonomy): Bacteria > Bacillati > Actinomycetota > Actinomycetes > Actinomycetales > Actinomycetaceae > Actinomyces > Actinomyces sp. HMSC08A09. The sequence continues at coordinate 13,783 of NZ_KV789108.1, forward strand.
CCAGGACCAGGGGCGCCGACCAGGCCGTCACCGCCCCCCAGCGCCGCTCCACGAAGGCCACCGAGGCGTAGGCCAGCAGCGGCATCGCGAAGGCGATCTCGTGGAACTGCGCCGCCACGGCCCCCTGCATCCCCCAGGACAGGACGTAGACGAGCCCCAGCCCACCGGCCACCCACTCATTCGTCAGGCGGCTGGCCAGGCGGGTCAGCGGCCAGGCCGAGAACGCCAGCAGCAGGTCCTGAGTGATGAGCAGGCTCAGAGGAGTGGGGAAGAGCCGCCAGATCGGCCCCAGCAGAATGAGGATCGGGTGGAAGTGGTCACCCAGGAGGTTGTATCCGTCACCCTTGACCGGCACGATCGGGGTCTGGAAGTGGGCGTAGGCCTTGGCCAGCTCGGAGAAGATCGCCAGATCCCAGCTGGGCACCGGCCTCATCGTCTCCCACTGGACGATCGAGTAGTAGATCATCACCCAGGCGCCGATGACGACGACGATCGCAGCCGGAATCGAGTGGCGGATCTGCTCCTTGAGGTTCACGGCGCCGAGCCTACCCGTGTGAATCGGGGATGAACCTGGTAGCGCTAGGCTCGTGGCGTCACCCACGATCAGGAGACGAGATGCCCCTCACGCCGCCGCCCGCCGATTCCACCTCGGCGGCCGAGTCCTCGCCGCCTCAGCGGCCTGACCTCGACCAGATGGTGGACCACGACGCCGAGCCCCAGCTCCAGCGCCACCTCACCAACCGCCACGTCCAGCTCATCGCCATCGGCGGGGCCATCGGAACCGGGCTGTTCATGGGGTCGGGGAAGACGATCTCCCTGGCCGGTCCCGGGGTGTTCCTCGTCTACGCGGTCATCGGCGCCATCCTCTTCCTGGTCATGCGGGCCCTGGGCGAGGTGCTGCTGTCCAACCTGTCCTACAAGTCCTTCGCCGACGTCGCCCACGACCTCATCGGCCCGTGGGCGGGCTTCTTCGTGGGCTGGACCTACTACGTGTGCTGGCTGGTGACGGCCGTGGCCGAGGTCATCGTCATCACCGGCTACGTGAGGTTCTGGTGGCCACACCTGCCTCTGTGGATCACGCCAGTGGTGACCGTGGTCCTGCTGTTCGGCCTCAACCTCGCCACCGTCAAGGCCTTCGGGGAGATCGAGTTCTGGTTCTCCATCATCAAGATCGTGGCCATCATGGCGCTCGTCGTCGTCGGTGTCCTCATGGTGCTGCGCGGGTTCACGGCGCCCAACGGCGCCCACGCCCAGTTCTCCAACATCTGGAGCGGCGGGCTCTTCCCCAACGGTCTGAGCGGGTTCTTCGGGGCCTTCCAGATCGCCATCTTCGCCTTCGTGGGCACCGAGCTCGTGGGGACCGCGGCCGCCGAGGCCAAGGACCCGGAGGTCACCCTGCCCCGGGCCATCAACGCCATCCCGGTGCGCATCGTCCTGTTCTACCTGGGTGCGCTCGCGGCCATCATGGCCGTCACCCCGTGGCAGGAGATCAACCCCGAGGCAAGCCCCTTCGTGGCCATGTTCGCCCTGGCGGGGCTCGGCGTGGCCGCCAGCGTCGTCAACTTCGTGGTGCTCACGGCCGCGGCGTCGTCGGCCAACTCCGGGGTCTACTCCACCTCTCGGATGCTCTTCGGCCTGTCCTGGGCGGACAACGCCCCCCACGTCTTCCGCAAGCTGACGGCCCGTTCGGTGCCGGGTGTGTCCCTGGCCGTCACCTGCGCCAGCCTGCTCACCTCGATCCCGCTGCTCTACACCTCCAAGTCCATCATCGCGGCCTTCACGACGGTGACCACGGTGGCCAGCGTCCTGTTCATCCTCGTGTGGTGCGTCATCGTCGTGAGCTACCTGCGGTTCCTCACCCTGCGGCCCGAGCTTCACCGCGCCAGCACCTTCCGCCTGCCCGGTGAGCGTGGGGCGGCCTGGCTGTGCCTGGGCTTCTTCGCCTTCGTCATCTGGACCCTCACTCAGGCCCACGACACTCGCATCGCGGTCTTCGCCTCGCCCCTGTGGCTGGTGGTGCTGGGCGTGGCCTGGCTCGTCCACAGCAGCCGGCTCGCCAGGCAGCAGGAGCTCCAGTCATGAGTGCCGGTGGCGGTGGGTCAGTGACACCGGAGCCGTCGGTCGGGCCGACGTCGTCGGCCTGCCTGGAGGAGCTGCTCGCATACGGGGTGGCTGCGGTCCGCCAGGCGGCCGCCTTCGCCCTGGACCCGGGTGAGGAGCTGCGCATCGAGGCCAAGGCCCACCGCAACGACCTGGTCACCCAGGTCGATCGCGGCGTCGAGGAGCGCATCGCCGGCCACTTGGAGGCCACGGGCGTCCCCATCCACGGTGAGGAGGCGCACCGTGTCGAGGACTTCGAGACCTACCGCGGGCGGGCCTGGGTGCTCGACCCCATCGACGGGACCCTCAACTACGTGGCCACCCACCGCGACTGGGCCATCTCCCTGGCCCTGGTCGACGACGGCGTGCCCACGCTCGCCGTCCTCGCCGACCCCGTGGCGGGCCGGCTCTACACGGCCATCCGCGGGCGGGGCGCATGGGTGCAGCCGCTTCTGACGGGGTTGGCGGGCGACGACGACGCGGCGCCGCGGGCCCTGGAGCGGGTGGAGGACCTGCCCTTGAGTGAGGGCATGCTCATCGCCCACTACCAGCTCACGCAGGACGCGGGCATCGGCCAGGCCATCGAGGCCTCGCGCGGCATGCGCTGCTACGGGGCGGCCGCCCTGGAGATGGCGGAGGTGGCCGCGGGCGGCGCGGTCGTCTACGCCCAGCCGCGGCTCCAGCCCTGGGACGTCGCGGCCGGTGCGCTGCTGTGCACCGAGACCGGCGCGGTCCTCACCCGGATGGACGGGGCGCCCTTCGACGTGCGCCGCGCCGGCTCGCTCCTCGTGGGCACCCCGACCGCCCACGCCGAGGTGCTGGGGCACCTGCGCGCCGTCGGGGCCTGAGGCTCGCTGCGGCGGGCCAGGAGCCCACCTTCGTGCGGTCGAGGGTTATGCCGCGAGATCGAGGGGGAAAGGGTGCGACCGCGCGACCTACCCTACGACCGCGCGGTCGTGCAGCCGGGTGAGCGCTGTGCACAGGTGGTCGCCCCGGTGTTAATCTGTGTGGCGGTCGTTTAGGTCTGGGGTGCATGCCGCCACCCGGGAACCCTCGCGAAAGGTGCGCCATGTGAGGCAGACACTCGTCTTGCTGCTGATCTGCACCGCCAGCTTCATGAACGTCCTGGACGTCACGGTCGTCTCCGTCGCGCTGCCTGACATGGGGGCCGCACTGGGGGCGTCGCTGAGCGAGCTCCAGTGGGTCGTCAACGCCTACACCCTGCCGCTGGGGACACTCCTCATGTCGGCGGCGACGCTGAGCGGGTCTGTGGGGCGGCTGCGCCTCTTCCGCTGGGGTGTTGTCCTGTTCACGGCCGGCTCCCTGGTCTGCGCGCTGGCGCCGTCGGTCGGTGTCCTGGACTGGAGCCGCTTCATTCAGGGGGTCGGTGGCGCGATCTTCCTGGGCGTCGGCGTCCCCATGATCTCGGACCGCTACCAGGCCGGCCCCGCCCGGGCGCGGGCGATCGGTGTCTACGGCGCGGTCTCCGGTGCGGCGATCGCCCTGGGACCGCTCCTTGGCGGAGGGCTCGTGCTGATGGCGGGCTGGCGCTCGATTTTCTGGGTCAACGTCCCGGTGGGCCTGGCGGTCTGGCTCGGATCGCGCTGGGTTCCCGAGGTCGGCGCGGACCGGGGCGGCGCTGCGGGCAAGGCGGCATCCAGGAAGGTCGACTGGCCGGGCACGGTGCTGTGCGTCGCCATGACGGGGGCGCTCACGCTGGCGCTCCTCCAGGGCAACACGTGGGGATGGGCCTCGCCCGTGATCGTCTCCCTGCTGGCCGGCTCGGCGGTGCTGCTCGCCGCGTTCTGCCTCGTCGAGAGACGATCGGCCAGCCCCATGGTCGACGTCTCGATCCTCACCGAACCCACCTATGCCGGCAGCGTCCTGGTCGGCTTCATCATCCAGGCGGCCCTCATCGGGCCAATGGCCTTCCTGTCCCTGTACGCGCAGAACATCTACCGGCTCACCCCCGCCCAGACCGGACTGTGCTTCCTGCCCTTCAGCGCCTCCGCCCTCATCGTGGCCGCCACCTGCGGGGGAGCGGTCAGACGCCACGGAGCCAGGGCGAGCTTGCTGGGAATCGTGCTGGGCGGCGTCATCGGCTCCTGCCTGCTCATGCTCCTGCGCGGATCGAGTACCTGGCTGGTCCTCATTCCCGGGCTCGTCCTGGCGGGGGCCGCCACCGGGGCCACCGGGACGATCGTCAACCAGCTGGCGGTCTCCTCGGCCGATGAGGACACCGCCGGGATGACCTCAGGGTTCTCCGCCTCCGCTCGGCAGCTCGGCATCGTCATGGGGGTCGCGGTCATGGGTGTGAGCTATGAGCGCGTCATCCGGAGCGTGATGACGATGGCCCCTCAGATCGGTGTCCTGGGGCGGACTGCGGATCGGGAGCGTCTCATCTCCCTGGTGGCCTCCGGCAAGGGGCTGCGGGCCCTGGACGGATGGCCCACCGCCATGACGGCTGACATGCGCTCCCACCTGGCACCGCTGGTCCGCTCCGCCACGGATGCGGGGCTCGGCGTCAGCCTGGGGGTGGGGGCCGCGGTGATGCTCGCCGTCGCGATCCACCTGGCCCTGACCGTCCCCGGACGGCGCCAGAAGGGCGAGGTCTCGCACCTGTTCGCCTCGTGATCGTGCTCCCGCGCCGTCGAGGGTGATGCCGCGAGAGGGTTCAGGGCACGACCGCGTGACTTACCCTACGAACACGCCGGGCATATGGGGGACACAGGTGGCCTTCGTAAGATGCCGCGCATGACAAGAACACTAAGGCGGCGTCCGGTCGATTCAGGGCGCGCCAGCGCGGCGCAGACGTCCGCGCAGTCCTCGATGACAGGCGGCGCACCGCGCCGTCGTCGCACGGGCATCAGTGCCCTGGCGGTCCTCGTCGGCGGGTGCCTGAGCGCCTGCGGGACGGGACTGTCCGCCGCAGCGGGCGGCTCGGCCACCGTCCCGGGCCCGATTCCCTCCGGCCTGGAGTCCTTCTACCGCCAGGCCGTCAACTGGTACCCCTGCGCCGCCACCGACGGCGTGGAGAAGGCCTCCGAGAAGACCGCCCAGGCGAGTGCCTCCACGACGGCCGCCACGGCCTCGGCGCAGGCGACCGCCACCCCGAGCGCCGACGGCGCGACCGGCGCGACCGGGACGGCCGGCTCCTCCGAGGAGGAGACCGACACGGCCACCTTCAGCTGCGCCGTCATCACCGTCCCCCTGGACTACGCCAACCCCAAGGGCGAGACCATCTCGATCGCCGTGAAGAAGCGCGCCGCCACCGGCGGCCACGCCCAGGGCGCCCTGTTCATCAACCCCGGTGGTCCCGGCGACTCCGGGGTCTCCTTCGCCGAGCGGGCGAGCAACGCCTTCAGCCCCGATCTGCTCGAGGCCTACGACATCATCGGCTTCGACCCGCGCGGGGTCGGCTCCTCCACGGCCATCACCTGCTCCAGCGACGACGACTCATCCTCCGGCACCGCTGAGCCCTCCGCCTCGGCTGGGGCCACGGCCTCGCCGTCGGCCTCGGGCACGCCGTCGGCAGGTACTGAGCCCTTCACTGGGGCCTCCGCTGGGACCGCCTCGGGCGGTGAGTCCTACGAGGAGTGGGCGGAGTCGACCCGGCAGTCCTTCCAGGAGCTGACCGAGCAGTGCGCCGCCAACACCGAGCCCGCCGCCCTGCTCGACCACGTCGACACCGTCTCCTCAGCCCGGGACCTCGACATCCTGCGGGCGCTGGCCGGCCAGGAGAAGTTGAACTACCTGGGCTTCTCCTACGGCACCTACCTCGCCTCCGTCTACGCCGAGACCTTCCCCGGCAACACGGGGCGCATGGTGCTCGACGGCGCCATCGACCCCTCCCTGTCCCTCGCCGAGCAGGGACTGGGGCAGGCCAAGGGCTTCGAGCAGGCGCTGCGCACCTATGTGGACTACTGCCAGAACTCCACCGGCTGCCCGCTGAGCGGCGGCACCGACGCCGGAGTCCAGCAGATCCGCGACCTCATCACCTCCGCCAACAGCACGCCCCTGGCGACCGGTGACCCGAACCGCACCGTGACCGGCGCGGACATCGTCACCGCCCTGAGCGAGTACCTCTACACCACCGAGCAGAACTGGGAGCCCCTGAACAAAGCCCTTGACCAGGCCATCAACCACCGCGACGGCTCGGCCTTCGTGGCCTCCGAGGAGCAGGACACCTCCTCGAAGAATGACGGCGGCGGGGCCTTCCAGGCCGTCACCTGCCTGGACTACCCGGTGGAGGGCGACAAGACGACCTGGGCCGCGCAGTACGAGCAGGCCCAGCGCGAGGCCCCGATCTTCGGGAACACCGCGGTCGGCATGGACCTGGTGTGCAGCGTGTGGGGGCACAACGGCACCCGCAAGCCCACGCAGATCCATGCCCGCGGGGCGGCGCCGATCCTCGTGGTGGGAACCACCGGGGACCCGGCCACCCCGTACGCCTGGTCGAAGTCCCTGGCCGAGCAGCTCGACTCCGGCCAGCTGCTGACCTGGGAGGGCAATGGGCACACCGCCTATGGCGGCGACGCCTCCTGCGTCAACGACGCCGTCGACGCCTACCTGATCTCCGGCACCATGCCCAAGAAGGGTCTGACCTGCCACGGCAACGAGTAGGCGCGTAGCCAACGAGTCAGCGGGCGGGCCGAGGTGCACTCGGCCCGCCCGCTCACGTCACTGAGGGTGTGCGTTCGACGACCGGGGCTGCGCAGGGGCGACCTGCCGGGAGGAACGCGCGGCGGCTCAGGCGGCGGGGGCGATCTGGGTGGTGAAGTCCTCCTTGCCCTGGTTGTCAGTGATGACGGCGGTGACGGAGACCTGCTCATCGGCGGGCACGGTGGCAGTGGCCTGGGCCCCGGTGAGGATCTCCTCGGAGCCGTCAGCGCGCTGGATGTACCAGTCGATGTTTGTGATCGTGCCGTCGGAGTCGGTGGAGGCCGAGGCGTCCAGGGCCAGCTGGTCGCCATTGCGGGCAAGGGTGAAGGAACCGGCGGGGCGCGTGTTGTCCACCTGCGCCTGTGCGGCGGCGGGCAGCTCCTGCGCGGCGGCCGGCTGCTCCTGCAGGACGCCCATGATGGAGCCGGCGATGGCTTTGTGGCCGGCGGCGTTGGGGTGGAAGCGTCCGTCGTTGATGAGGCCGTCGAACCAGGAGGACTGCTTGCCGCACAGCTCGTGTCCGGCGAAGGAACCGGAGGGGTCGGCGAACCGGTAGCCGTGGCGCTGGGCCGCGGCCTTGGCGGCGGCGTTGATCTCGTTGGTCTTGGCGTTGATCCAGCGCTGATCCACCTTGGTGACGCCTTCGCAGCGCCCCGGTACTGGGAGGATCTGGCCGGCTCCCTGCGGGGTGAACATGCGCGGGTAGCCGACGGCGACGACGGTTGCGCCAGGGGCGCGGGCGGCGATGTCGGCCACGAGCGTGTCATAGCTGGTGATGCCCGCGCGCGTGGTCTTGCCGGCCAGGGCGCTGATGGCGCCGTCAACCTGCTCGGAGACCTCCTTGTTGCCGGAGCAGGTGGTGAAGGGGGCGGCGGTGATGCACTTGGAGAAGAGTGTGGAGAAGCCGGCGTCGTTGCCGCCGATGGAGAAGGTGACCAGGCTCGTGGAGGCGTTCAGGTGGTCGAGCTGGGCGGCTTCCTTCCCGGGCTGGTAGAAGTCCTTGGTGCGAGCCCCTGCGCAGGCGCCGAAGTCGAGTGTCTTGCCGGTCTGGCTGGCCACCTGGTGGGCGTAGGCACCCGCGGCCCGCTTGCACCCGTCATCGTCGTAGGGCGGTGCCCCGACTCCGGAGGCGTAGGAGTCGCCCAGGGCCACGTAGGTGTTCCCCTGGGGGGCGGAGTGGGCGGGTGAGCCGCCGCCGATGGTCCAGGCCAGGGCTGCGACAGAGGCCAGGGTGCTCAGCCGGATGAGGCCGCGACGACGCCTCCGACTGGCCCGGGCTGTTTCATGCAGCGCTGTCCGGGGTGTGGGGGAAGAGGGGGTGTGGTTGAGCATGCTGCCTCCGGTGAGTCTGTCGGTTGTGTGAAATGATTGAGAATCGAGCGTTTGACTGCGGATGAATGCGTGCGGGAGCAAGCCTATGCCGTTGAGAGGGTGTGTCAGGCGGTTTTCACGGAGCGGATGATGACTATCCGGTGCCGGGTGAGAACGGGGTGCGGCTCGGAGTACTGAAAGGTCAAGCGCATGCTGTGACGTTTGATGGCCTCGGCGAGCCAGGCGGGAGTCACGAGGTGAAGGGTGAGGGTGGACCAGTGCCCGGCCTGCCGCATGGTGACGGTCCGCAGTCCGGATGCCGGGTCGGCGTTCTCCGTGATGAGGCAGCCATCGGGAAGCCGCCAGGTCTCCGACAGTAATCCGTTGCCGACGACGTGCTGGGCGGAGACGATCAGCTGACCATCGGGGGGAAGGAGGTCGGCCGCGTGCTCGATGAGCTGTTCACGCTCCTTGTCCGTCGGCTCGGTGATTGTGCCGGCCGGCAGCAGAATGCTGGTGACGCCGTCTGCGAGGCCGTGGGAGGAGTCGTCTGTCCTGAGTAGCCAGTCGTGGCTCGCCGTCTCGATGGGGGAGACCTGCGCCGCGGGCGCCTGAGGGGAGGCGGGGTCCGTGCGCAGCTCGACGGCGCCCTGAGGGGAGGTGTCGATGGCGAGGGTCGTGCCCTGGGAGTCGGCGATGAGCCGGCGGAGGGTTGCCGCCTCGGCCGTGTCGGCGGCGATCAGTGCGCAGTATGAGGCGGCGCTCAGGAGCGGTTGAGGCGTGGAGGGGGTGGGGGAGTCGGTCATCGGTCACCTCCTGGGGGTGTCGCGGTGCTGCCGGGGTGCTCGTGCGGGTCGAATGCCTGGGGCTCTTTCCCTTATTTCATCGGCATGCGTCTTGCGAGGGGATCCTCCGATCGGGTCAGTGGGCCGAAGGAGGGGGACGGCGAGGGCGGCCCTCACCCGCGTTGGGGTCAGGGCCGCCCGCTAGGTCCTTAAAACCAGAAGGGTTTCTTCTCGCCCACAAACTTGAAGGGAAGCAGTGCGGCGAAGGAGGTGAAGGAGAAGGCGAACAAGACGAGGGACCTTTCGGAAGCAGTGGTTGATGATGGCTCTAGCCTCGCCTGCTCCAGTGGGGGAATCATCGGCTCCTCGACTCAGTCGATGGGTGGAGACCTCGTCTCGAGGAGGGCTGAGGGGGCACTCGGCCCCGCCGGTTCGTCGGGGTCTGATGCGGCGCTCAGCTGACCAGGCCGTGCTGCATGGCGAAGACGGCCGCTCCGACCCGGTCCGGGACACCGAGCTTGGCGATGATGGCAGACACGTGCGACTTGATGGTGGCCTCGCTCAGGTTCAGCCGGTTGGCGATCTGCTTGTTGGTCAGGGCCTCGCTGATGAGTGCCAGGACCTCCAGCTCGCGGGCGGACAGGGTGACGCCGAAGGGGAGGGGGGAGGCCTCCTTTCTGCTGAAGGAGGGCGGGGTGGCGTTCCCGGAGCCGGGCGAGGCGGGTTGAAGGCGCTCGCTGAGCACTGCCGAGGACTTAGGGGTGAGGACGATGTTGCCCGCCACCGCCTGCTTGATGGCGCCGGCCAGGGCGTCGACGTCGTCCTCCTTGGCCACGAAGCCGCGGACACCGGCGGCGAAGGCCTCGTTCGAGATCGAGTCGGCGATGAGCGTGCTCAGGATGATGATGGCCAGCTCGGGGTTCTCCTCATGGAGGGTCTTCGCCAGGGTGAGGCCGTCGAGCCGGGGCATCTGGACGTCGAGGAGGACGGCCTGGACCGGCTCCGTCTCGGTGGAGTGGATCAGGTCCAGCGCCTCCTGGCCGTCCTGAGCCGTCCAGGCCACGGAGATGCCCTCCTCGGTGGAGAGCAGCTGGGCCAGGGTGCGGCGTACCAAGGGGTCGTCGTCGGCGATACCGATGCGGATCATGGCAGTTCCTCCAAGGGGGCGGGGCTCGTGGTTGGCGCGGAGGGCACGGTGGCGGAGACCATCCAGGTCATATTCTCCTCCAAGGTCTCCAGAGTGCCTCCGATAGCGGTGACGCGTTCGCGCATGCCGAGGATTCCGGCGCCGGATGAGGGCAGGTCGTGGGTCGTGGAAACCCCGTTGGTCATCACCAGGTGCACCTTGCTCTCGCTCTGGACGAGGGAGGCGGTCACCGGGCGGCGCGGGTCGCCATGACGCAGGACGTTGGCCCCCATCTCACGGCAGACCCGGGACAGGGTGGTGGCCTGAAGACGGCTGCAGGGCGCCGTGGCGGTGCACTGGAAGGTGACGGAGAACCCGGAGGCGGAGAGGTCGTCGACGATGGCCCGCACGGCGCCCTCCAGATCCGTGGTCACCGTGCCCAGTCCGCCCTCGGCGCTGTCGTCGTCGCTGTCGTTGCGGCGCAGGGCGCGCAGAATGAGGCGGAGCTCGTGGAGCGCGTCAGCGGCGGTGGCCTCGATGGCGGCGAACTCCTCGTGAGCACGGTCGGGGGAGAGCTCCTTGCTGGCGGCCAGCTTGGCCCGTAGGGCCGTCTGGGACATGGAGTAGGCGACGAGATCGTGCATCTCCCGGGCCACCTCGTTGCGGATGGCCTCCAGCTGCCCGGACACCGCGGAGACCTCGCTGCGCCAGGAGTTCACGGTGACGCGGACCAGGAGTCCTGCTGGAAGTGCAATAACGAGGTCAAACAGCATGGAAGCGAAGTACGCGCCGTCCCCGGTGGCTAGCAGCACGATGACGGGTGGGGTGAGGGCGAGGGAGGCAGCGAGCCTCAGGGGGAGAAAGCGGCCCATGAGGAAGGCGGAGACGGCGTTGGTGATGGCCAGGTCCCCGGTCTCAGCGACAGGGGCCAAGCCGAGTGCTATCCACACGATGAGGTAGCCGATCGATCCGAGGCGGGGACGCAGGGGCGTCACCATCGTTGTCACGAGTGCCAGCACCAGGAAGACGATCCGCTCCGGAACGACCGAGCCCCGCAGAGTCAGCATGAGGATGAGGTTCGCCGTCCCGAAGACCGCCGCTACGGCGATGTACAGCCAGGGCTTGGCTGATGCGTACTGCCAGGCCTCCGAGGACGGCCATGAAAGCCGCGTTTGTCTGATGTTCCTATCAGTCTTATTCCCTCGGAGCACATATTTATTGTTGGTGGAGGTAACGAAGAAATCAAGGTGGCGGAAACCTCAAAGAATGGGGTGAGGGATGGGGTGAGTGTCAGGTGTCACGAGCTCCTGCCCCAGTGCGCTCTCATCCGTCACCAGGGGTGTGAGCGCTGGGTTCTCCGCACGCCCGGCATGCCAGCCGCCCTGGCGGATCCGCTGGGGGAGTGTCGGTGTCAGGTCGGTGAAGCGGGTTGATTCCACGAGGCTCTTCCACTCCGTAGCCGCGCAATTCGTCTCCGCGCAATTCGTCGTTGTAAAGGACACAGCCTGTTCTGCTGTACTGATCTTTGTCAGCCAGGTCCGAAAGGCGGTGACGTTTCCCGGGGCTCCCCACCAGGTCGCGCGGTCCGTGTCGCTGCGCAGGTGCTCGGGCCGGTCGGGACGACCAAGGGCTTCTCGCATGATCGTGAAAAGGTCCACGATCTGACATGCCTCCCGTGCGGCTGTGGCGAGATGGTTCGCTCCGAATATGGCTCCCCATACGAGCTGGTGTGGCTCTAGGAACTTGATGAGGTGATGGCACTGTGCCTCATCGCAGTGCTGGCTGAGGGCGGACGACGGTGACGTCTCGGTGCAGCCGGAGAGCTCCTCGGGGGCGAGAGAGCACATCCTGCTCAGGCACGTAGATCACCCATCTTCGTCACTGCGGTGGCGATGATGGACAGACCGACCGTCCAGGCCACGAGGAGTCCCGCGGCCAGCGGAGCCGACATGTCGCCGACAGCAGTGGCGTCCTTGATGAGCGTGAGCTGGAGGCCGCCGGGCAGGTACTGGCCCAGGTCGTTGGGCAGGGCGCGCACGATGGCCGGCTCGATGTAGGTGGTCCAGGCGACCAGGAGGAGGATGACCGGCAGCGTGCGGCGCAGCAGCCAGCCGAAGCAGGTCCCCCACGGGGCGGCCAGGGCGCTGACGGCGATGATGCCGACGACGGTGCTGACGAGATCCTCGTTCATCGTGATGCTCAGGTCACGCTGGTGGAAGATCACGAAGGTGGGAATAGTGGAGCTCAGGGCGCCGATGAGGCCGAAGAGCAGGCCGGCCGGCAAGGAGGCCAGGGCGTGGCCGGCAACGAGCCTGCCGACGCCGCGGTGCTGGGTGACTCGGGCCGCCACAGTGGCGTCGCGGAACTCGGTCGTCACCTGGGTGGCTCCCCACAGGGTGGACACCAGCAGGACGGAGAATCCGATGCGAATGAGTCGCAGGGCCACGGAGTCGACGGCGGCCTGGTTGGACAGGTCGATCTCGCTGAGGAACTTGCTGGCGTCGAAGATCGTGGCGAAGCTGCTCAGAGCGATCCCGATCACGAGGAACCACTTCAGGGAGGCCTCGGTGAGCCCTCGGCGGGTCAGAGCCCACAAGGAGCGGAACACGGACAAGCCGCTGGGGCTGGGGGCCGGCGTGGCCAGGGCCCGACCGGAGGTGATGGTCTGCGCGGAGGAAAGGACGTTGGTGGTCATGCTGCACGGCTCCTGGAGGTGGTGGAAGAGACAAGGTTGAGGTAGGCGTCCTCGAGCGTGGGGCCACCATGGTGGCGCAGCTCGTCGAGGGAGCCGTTGAAGAGGCAGCGGCGCTTGATGACGACGATGCTGTCGACCATGCGCTCAACCTCGGCGAGAATGTGGCTCGAGATGAGCAGGGCGCCGCCGGAGTCGATGTGCTGCTGGAGCACGCGGCGCAGCCAGTGGGCGCCCTCGATGTCCAGACCATTGGTCGGCTCGTCCAGAACGAGGAGCTGCGGCCGCCCCGCCATGGCGGTGGCCAGGTTGACCCGCTTGCGCTCACCCGTGGACAGGTCCTTGATCCGGCGACGCATCAGAGGATCGAGATCGAACTCGTCGACGATGCTGTCCATCTCGTCGCGTGACAGGCCGGCCGCGAGCCGGTGGTTGACGAGGTGGTTGTGGACCGTGTGGCTGGTGGGCAGCCCGGTGTTGTCGAATGCGAAGCCGATGTGGTGGGCCGCATCGGGAATGGCCAGGGGCGCGTGGCCGAACACGGAGACGCTGCCCGACGTGGGGCGAAGAAGGCCGTGGACGGCTCGCAGCGTCGTGGTCTTGCCGGCACCGTTGGGGCCGAGGAGCCCAAGAGACTGTCCGGGCTCAATGCTGAAGGTGACGTTGTCCACCGCAGTGGTGGACCGGTAGCGCTTGGTAAGATGGCTGATCTCTAGGAGTGGCTTCAGGTTCATGGTGTGTTCTCCTTACGGCGACTGAGCTGCTCCGGGCCGCTCGGGTCGCGGTGGGTCAGATGCGTGGGGGCGGTCAGCAGGGGATTTCCTCACGCAGTGCGGTGCCGGGGGAGGCAGTTGCCGTGACGTCACTACTTCACAAGAATCAGACTGTTTCCGGATCGCCTGATCGGGTGCTCGAGACTCATTCGATTGGCTAGTCCGATTGGCCGAGTAGTGGGCTACGGTCGGAAGCAGCAGATTGGTTCGGTCGGGACTGGGGTGAAGGTATGAAGGTGTGAAGCAGGTTCTTGCAGGTGCCCATGATGACCTCCCCGCAGAGGGTGAGAACCCTGTCCTCCAGGCGACGGCTCTCCACCTGAACGGGCACAGCCCGGATCTCACGTCCATACAGTGAGATCCCGGCTGTGTCGGTACCAGTGAGGAAGACGGCTGGGCACTTCATCGGCTGGTGATCTGCTTGTTTCCTCGAACGAAGGTCCAGATGGAGCCGATGCTCAGGCCTTCACCGAGCCCTGTCAGCGCGATCTGAAGCGATCCGCTCAGCTGGATGAGTGCGATGGCGGCGATGATGATGCCGGCGACGACTCCGACGACGGTGAGAGCAAGACGCATGATGTGGTTCCTTTCAGTGGGAGGTGACCACGGATGTGGTCGGGTTGGGAGAAGAAGTCGTCAAGGACAGGAATTTGGTTAGTAGCCAGAACACGGCATGTTCGGCGGCTTGAGTCACCATTGGGTTGCAAGGAGCTCAAGCCGAGGTTGGTAAGCGCGGGGGCCAACTTGCTTAGGGCATCGGGCACGGTGTTTTCATTTGGGTGCGAACGTCGCTATTCGGTGTGACGGGGGTGAGTTCCCCGTGTTGTGGTTGTCCGTCCTCTTGGATGTCATGTGAGGCTCGGTGGGCCTCCGGATCGGATGACTGAAATGAAACTCCTGTTGGCGGCGTCCCAAATCGGTGAAACGGTCGGGTCGGTCGGCTGATATCTGACGGCTGGTTGGGGGAGGCGGTGCGGGATGGGGTGGCGCGGGGCCGCCGTCTCAGTCGTCCTGCTGACACGCTCATCCGGATCTCTGGGCCGACTGATGTGCTGCAGCCGCCGGTCGGACGGCGATCCGGGCCTCGGCTCGCCGTCGGGCCTCGACGCGAAGACCCGCCCCGCCCGCGTCTCTTCACGTCTGAGACACGGGCGGGGCAGGTGTGAGGGGCTCGGAGGCGGGGATCTGTAGGCCGACGGCGGTGACCG
>NZ_KV789109.1:0-2057 GCF_001807465.1 Actinomyces sp. HMSC08A09
ACAGGGCACTAAAAACTGTGCAACTCAGGTTCGACTTCCCTGGGACGCACAATATGCTGCTCACGATAACCTTGCTGACGCCCAGTAGTCGAACAGCGGATATCTTCAACACCGCCCGAGAACCGCCCGCCCACGTGTCTGCCGACAGGAACACTCTTCATGACCGATACCAGTGCAACCAACGCGCCTCGTTCAGCAACCGCGGGCCGCTTCCTGCACTCCCTGACGCCCATGCGCTCACGCGACCCGCACGAGGAGCACCGGGTGGCCACCACCCTGGAACTCCTCTACGACCTGACCCTGGTGATCGCCTTCGGCGTCAACGGCGTCCAGATGGCGCATGCCCTGGCCTCCGGGCATGTGGCGGCGGGGCTGGCTGCCTTCGGCTTTGTCCAGTTCTGCACGATCTGGGCCTGGATGAGCTACTCCAGCTTCGCCTCCTCCTACGACACCGACGACTGGGGCGTGCGGTTGGGAGTCGCGGTCCAGATGGTGGGCATCATCATGATGACCACGGGCATCCCCGCGCTCTACGAGGGCTTCGAGCACGGATGGCAGCTGCACTCCGGCAACATAGTGGCCGGGTACGTGGTCATGAGGGTCTCACTGGTCGCGCTGTGGCTGCGGGCCGCGCGGGCCAACCCGGACCAGGCCCGCGCCTGCCGGATCCACGCCCTGTGGATCGCACTGGCCCAGGTGCTGTGGGTCGGCACGCTCTTCGTCCACCTCAACGCCCTGTCGCTCTTCATCGTCTCGGTCCTGCTGTTCACCATGGAGTTGGCGGTGCCGATGCACCTCGTGCGCCGCTACGACCACATGGGCTGGCACCCTCATCACCTGGCCGAGCGCTTCGGCCTGTTGACGATCATCACCCTGGGCGAGGTGCTGGTGGGAACCGCGCAGTCCGTAACCGCTCTGTACACCGAGCACGGCTGGTCGGCCTCCACGGTCGTGGTCCTAGCCTCAGGAGTCTCGATCGCGCTAGGACTGTGGTGGGTCTACTTCGAGGTGCCCTTCGGCCAGATCCTCCATGAGCACCCGGCCAGGACCGTGACTGTGGCCTACGTCCACTTCATCCTCTTCGCCTCCCTGGCAGCGATCGGGACGGGCCTGCACGTCGCCGCCCTGCGCGAGGAAGGACACGCAGTGATCTCGTCCACCGGCGCCGTCCTGAGCGTCGCAGTACCCATGGCCGTGTTCGTCATCATCCTGTACGCACTCGTGGTCGCGGTGAACCTGCGCGCCCTGGGGCGCATCTACCAACTCATGCTGGGCCTGACCATCGCGGCCCTGGCCGGGTCGGTGCTCCTGTCCCTGGCCGGCGTCCCCTTCGCAGCCTGCCTGGCAGTCATCGTCCTGGCCCCGTGGATCAATGTGGCGGGCGTGGAGACCGTGGGGCATCACGACATGAAGGAGCGCCTGTCGGCATGAGCAGGTTAAGCACAGCGAGCATGCTAAGCCCGGCGAGCACGGCACGAGCACAGACGGCCCCGGCGTCCTGAGCGGCAGGCCCGCCGCCGACCGCTGCCCACCACAGTCGACCACCGCCGCCCCGGAGGACCCGCAGCACTCCGCCCGATCAGCGCTGCCGCCCGTCCGCACCGCCATCCGGTGGAGCATCCTCCTCGGGAGCATCGGCGAGAGGAATGAGCCCGGCCCTTCTGGACTGCTCGAGGTATTCCCGATACAGGCAGTCCAACGCCTCGGCCATATCGACCCGGCTATCCACTTCCAGCACGGTGAACCGCTCATTGGAAGACGGGTCGGGCACCGGCCCCACAGCGGGCGGCAGGTCAGGACGGCGCAGCCGCCTCTGCTCCGCCAGAAGGTAGGCGCACTCGACGGATGACAACGGCATGGTGTCCATGGTCAGCGGCGTCGGCGGGAAGCCCTCTATCTTCGAGATGAGCCAGCAGTAATAGCGGCGAATGGGCCGTAGATGCTTCCATCCTGAGTTGCACGGGTTGGGGTGGTTTGTGTTTCAGGGTGGGGTTTTTCGTTGGGATTGTGGGGGTGGGGTGGTCGTTCCCGGCTCACCGCAACACCTTGTACGCGTC
>NZ_KV789110.1:0-1387 GCF_001807465.1 Actinomyces sp. HMSC08A09
GGCTGCCCGGCGCGCCGGCGGCCCCCGGCCCGGTTGGGGCGAGCGGGCCGGCTGGACCCTGGCCGTCGTCGGCCCACTGGCCTTCCTGGCGGTCTTCTTCGCCTGGCCCGTGGCCACGCTCATGGGCCGCGGCCTCGCCCCCGACGGCGCCCTGGACCTGAGCGGCTTCGGCGAGGTCCTGGCCCGCGAGCGCACCTGGCGGATCCTCACCCAGACCCTCACCCAGGCGGTACTGGGCACCGCCGTGTGCGTGGCCCTCGGCATCCCCGGCGCCCTCGTCCTCTACCGGCGCGCCTTCCCCGGCCGCGACCTGCTGCGCGGGGTGGTGACCGTGCCCTTCGTGCTGCCCAGCGTCGTCGTCGGCGTCGCCTTCCACGCCCTGGTCACCCGCGGCGGGCCCCTGGAGGCCCTGGACCTGGACGGGACGCTGACCGCGGTGGTGGCCGCGCTGGCCTTCTTCAACTACGGGCTCGTGGTGCGCACCGTGGGCACCATGTGGTCGCGGCTCGACCCGCGCGCCGTGGAGGCCGCCCGGGCGCTGGGGGCCTCGCCGATGCGGGCCTTCGCCACCGTCACCCTGCCCGCGCTGGCCCCCGCCATCGCCTCAGCCGCCTCCCTGACCTTCCTGTTCTGCGCCACCGCCTACGGGGTGGTCCTCGTGCTCGGCGGGGTGGGGATCGGCACCATCGAGACCGAGATCTACCGGCTGACCACCCAGTACCTCGACCTGCGGGGCGCCGCCGTCCTGTCCGTGGTCCAGCTCGGCGTCATCGCCCTGGCCCTGTGGGTGGCCGAGCGGGCGCGCGCCGCCACCCAGACGCGCCTGCGCCTGCGCACCGAGGTGCCCGCCGGGCGGCTGCGGGCCGCCGACACCCCCGCGCTCGCGCTCACCGCGGTCACGGTCGGGGGGCTGCTGGTGGCGCCGATGGCGGTGCTGGTGGTGCGCTCCCTGCAGCGCGACGGCGCCTGGACGCTGGCCAACTACACCGACCTGGGCTCGACCGGCGGGCGCAGCGCCCTGCTCGTGACCGTGTGGGAGGCGGCCGCCAACTCGGTGTCCGTGGCCGTGGCGGCCGCGGCCATCGCCCTGAGCCTGGGGGTGGCGGTGTGCCTGGTGGTCTCGCGCCGACCCCGCAGCCGGGCGTTGGCCCGGGTCATCACCGGGCTCGACGCCGCCTTCATGCTGCCGCTGGGCGTGTCCGCCGTGACGGTCGGCTTCGGCTTCCTCATCACCCTGGCGCGCCCGCCGCTGGCCCTGACCCGCTCCTGGTGGATCCTGCCGCTGGCGCAGGCCGTCGTGGCCGTGCCGCTCGTGGTGCGCACCCTGCTGCCGGCACTGCGCGCTATCGACCCGCGTCAGCGCGAGGCGGCCGCCGCCCTGGGGGCC
>NZ_KV789111.1:0-13351 GCF_001807465.1 Actinomyces sp. HMSC08A09
GGCCGCCGGTCCCCCTGAGGGGAGCCGGCGGCCGCCGTCGTGATCGTGGTGATCGGGTCAGTCGAGGGTCTCGACGACGCCGACCGCCTGGGCCACGCCGGTCAGGGTGGCGGCGATGCGCACGGCCTCCCAGACCTGCTCGGTGCTCAGGCCCTCGCCGCGCACCGTGGCCTCGTGGGCGGTCACGCACTTCTCGCAGCCGTTGATGGTGGACACGGCCAGGCTCCACAGCTCGAAGTCGACCTTGTCCACACCGCCGGAGGTGCTGATGATGTTCATGCGCAGGCCCATGCGCTCGTTCTCGTAGGCCGAGCCCAGGAAGTGGCGCGTGCGGTAGGCGACGTTGTTCATCGCCATGATGGAGGCGGCGCCCAGGGCGGCGTTGATGGCCTCCTCGGACAGGTGGGTGCGGGCGTCCTCCATGACCTGGACCAGCACGGACTCGTTGCGGGTCGCGGCGGCCGCGGCCACGAAGGTGCCCCACTGCTGCTGCTCGGTCAGCGAGGAGGAGCGGGACAGGGTGGACAGGTTCAGGGAGAGGTCCTTGGCCCACTCGGGCAGGGCGGAGCGCAGGTTGTCGATGCTCATGTGTTCTCGTTTCGTCGTCGTGGAGATGGCGAGGTCAGGGGCTGGGGCGGGGCCCGTCAGCCCATCTGGCCCAGGGCGTCGATGGTGGCGGCGCCGGCCTGCCAGTTGCAGGCGCACAGCTCGTCGGACTGGAGGGCGTCGAGCTGGCGCAGGATCTCCTCGGTGTTGCGGCCCACGGAGTCGGCGGTCACGGAGACCGACTGGATGACGTTGTGGGGGTCGATGATGAAGGTGGCGCGGTCGGCCTCACCGGTGGCGCGCTTGATGCCCAGGGCCTCGGTGAGCTCGCGGTTGAGGTCGCTGGCCATGGGGAAGGGCAGGTCCTGGAGCTTGTCGTGGCTGCGGCGCCAGGCGTAGTGGGTGTACTCGTTGTCCACCGAGACGCCCACGACCTCGCAGTCGCGGTCCTTGAAGTCCTGGTAGAGGTCGCCGAAGGCGGCGATCTCGGTGGGGCACACGAAGGTGAAGTCCTTGGGCCAGAAGAAGACGACGCGCCAGGTGCCGGCGGGGACCTGCGAGGAGACGGTGGTGAAGTAGTCCTCGGGCTTGCTGGCCTCAACCTCCTTGAGGTTGCCGGGAACGACGGCGGTGAGCTCGTAGGCGGGGAACTGGTCTCCGATGGTGAGAACGGCCATGGGTGCCTCCTGAAAGATGCGAATCGCGGTGCGAGTTGGTGCGGGTCTGCGCTGGCCCGCGCCGGCCCGGGTGGGGCCGGCGCGGGGCGGCTCCGTCGGTCCAACCGTAAGGGGACAGGGTCATAGGTGCAACTAAGCCGTGTCCTATTTTTAAGAAGGTATACCTTATCTGGTGACGCTGTGGTGACGCCGTCCGATCCCGGCTGTCGGAGCCCGGCGGCTGAGTGCCTCCACCAGACAGTGCTCCCCGTCGGAATGAATCGCCGCCCGGCGGTGTTGTCACACTGTCGCCGCACGCCCGCGCAACCAGGTCAGGAGAAGCCATGAGTACTCGTCTCAGCCGGATCAGCGTCCTCGAGCAGGTCCCTCTCTTCGAGGGGGGGGACGTTCGCCGCACCCTGGAGGACCTCGTCCACCTGGGACGCGGCCTGGAGGAGTCCGGCTACCACCGCCTCTGGCTGGCCGAGCACCACAACACGGGATCCTTCCTGTCCTCGGCGCCCGACCTGCTCATGATGCACATCCTGGACGCCACCAACCGTATCCGGGTGGGCTCGGGCGGCGTCATGGCCATGCACTACGGCTCGCTCCAGATGGCCGAGCGCTTCGCCACCCTGGCCACCCTCCACCCCGGTCGCGTCGACATGGGCCTGGGCCGCGCCCCCGGCGGGGACATGCGCGCGGCCGCAGCCCTCAACCAGGGCCGCGTCATCGACCCCGACGCCATCAACACCCTCATCGAGGAGACGGTCGCCCTCCTGCGCGACGAGCTTCCCGCCACCCACCCCTACGCCTCCGTCGAGGTCCACCCCCTCCCGGCCCAGATGCCGGAGGTCTGGCTCCTGGGCTCCTCGGGGCAGTCGGCCGCCTGGGCCGGCGTCCACGACCTCAACTACGCCTACGCCCAGTTCTTCACCGGCCACCAGCAGGTCGAGATCATGAACCACTACCGCGCCCACCTCCCCGAGGGGTCCGGCCGCGGCTCCATCCACGGGGGCCAGACCCTCTCCGCCCTGTGCGTCAGCGCCGCCGCCACCCGCGAGGAGGCCCGTGAGCAGGCCCTCGTGGCCGCCGACGCCCGCTTCAGCCTGCGCACCGGCCGCCCCATGCGCTTCCGTGATCCGGCCACTCTCGATGCCGCCTACCGCGCCGAGGTCGAACGCTACCTCGAGCGCGACACCGCCATCATCGTGGGCACCTACGACGAGGTCGCCCAGGCCCTGTCCTCCTTCGCCGAGAACCACGGCACCGAGGAGGTCATGCTCATCAGCTACATCGACGACGTCGAGGTCAAGAACCACCAGTACGCCGAGCTCGCCGCCCGCCTCCTGTGAGCCGGCGGGGAGCCCAGGGCTCCCCGGCGCCCTCCCGTGCGGCGGGGCTCCGGAGATGAGCGGCGCCCCGCGTTACGGTCGGTTCCATGAGCCCCGCGAGCGCCCGGTCCGCTTCTGAGTCCTCCTCCTTCCCGCCTCCGGCGGCCACGCCCGAGCAGGCGGCGAGCCTGCGGGCGGACCTGGCCGACTCCGGCTGGGGCGTGGAGGCGGTGGCCGCCCTCCTGGGCGAGGTCGCCGACGCCGCCCTGCGCCGCGAGATCCGCCTGCCCGCCCTGCGAGCCGTGCGCGCCGCCCTGGCCGCCGGGCCCGCACCCTCACCCGTGGCCGTCCTGACCGCCCTGTTCATGCTCGGCGAGCCGGTCCCCGCCACCGCCCTCGACGCCGCCCTGCCCCGCACCGCAGCGGCAGGCGCCACCGCCATCGGCCTGGTCGGCGAGCCCGACGAGTCCGGGTGCGTCCGTGCCCTGGTCGACCTGCGCCCCCACGAGGCCGTCGACGACGCCGGCGAGGTCCGCTGGTGGGTGGCCTCCGACCTGGGCGAGCTCGTCACCGGCCGGGCCCTGGCCCCCGATCACGTCCTGGGCGTCGGCGGCGCCGGCCTCACCCTGGCGGGTCTGACCCCGCGCACGCGGGTGGGCACCGCCCTGGATCTGGGCTGCGGCTGCGGCATCCAGACCCTCTACCTGCTGCGTCACGCCGAGCACGTGGTGGCCACCGACATCTCCGCACGCGCCCTGGCCTTCACCGCCTTCAACGCGGCCCTGGCCGGCGTGAGCGTCACCGGTGCTCCAAGCGCCGGCTCCGGCCTCGACTCAGAGGCCGACGCCGCCTCCGAGTCCGGTTCCGACGCCGGCAGCCTGGAGCTCCTGCGCGGTTCCCTCCTGGAGCCGGTGGCCGGCCGACGTTTCGACCTCATCGCCTCCAACCCGCCCTTCGTCCTCACCCCGCCTGCGGTGCGCGAGGCCGGCCTGCCCCTCATGGAGTACCGCGACGCCGGCGGCCCCATCCTGCCGGGACTCGTCACCGGGCTCGGCGAGCACCTCGAGCCCGGCGCCACCGCCGTCATGCTCGGCAACTGGGAGCACCGTGGCACCGCCTCGTGGCGCGAGGTCGTGGCCGCCTGGCTCCCCGAGGGGCTCGACGCCTGGATCCTTGAGCGCGAGCTCCAGGATCCGGTGGAGTACGCCACCATGTGGCTGCGCGACGGTGGCATGACCCCCGAGCGCGACCCGGAGGCCTTCGATGCCGCCCTGGAGGCGTGGATCGACGACTTCGAGGCCCGCGACGTGCGGGGCGTCGGCTTCGGCTACCTCATCGTCCACCGTCCCCGCCGCCCCCGCGAGCCCTGGCGCCTCCTGGAGGAGGTGACCACCTCCGGACAGGGGGTCCTGGGTCCCCATATTGCCGAGGTGCTGGAGGTGCGCGAGCGGCTTGCCGGCCTCGACGACGACGCCGTCGCCGACCTGTGCCCGCTCCTGGCCCCCGATGTCACCGAGGAGCGTCACCTCATTCCGGGTGCCGCTGAGCCCACGGTCATCCTGCTGCGTCAGGGCGGAGGGCTGGGGCGTACTCTGCAGGCCTCCACGGCGGTGGCCGCCCTGGCCGGGGTGGCCGACGGCGAGCTGAGCGTCGGGCAGGTCGCCTCCGCGGTCGCCGCCCTCAGTGAGCTGAATGCGGCCGACGCTCTCGCGCTGCGCGCGGAGATGGTTGAGGCGACCCGTCATCTCCTGACCACGGGATTCCTGCGTCCAGGAAAGTGACGATGGGCAGAATGGGGATTTGAGGGAAACAAATGACGGTGAACGCCCGGTGGGTATGATTCTGATTTGAGATATTCGCGGGTATGTTGTTGTCTTTCCTCTATTGTCGTGACATCTCCGTCATCAATGAGATACAACTGAAACCCTCTCCGTGCGGCGTCATTTCAAGGGAAAGTGTCTGCGACGTGCAATGATGCGCGATCGTTGCCCCGTGAGTCGATTCTGAGGTGTTGAGGAAGAGGTCGGATGACCTACATTCCTCGGCAGTCACATTTGTCGTGCGCTCCCCGCGCACCCATCCCTCATGATCGGAATCCATCGGCATGTCCCAGTCATCACGTCGCCCGCAGTGCGGGCGTGAAGGACTACTGCGCAGATTCTTTGCAGTGGTCGGTTCTCTTGCGATCGTCCTGGTGACCATGGTGTCGCTCCCGTGGACGGCGCCTCCCGCGGACGCCTCCACCGGTGACCTCACCATTCCCCTGGGGGACACCTCGGTGCAGATCTCCTACGTGCGCACCATCGACACTGTTGATCGTGTGTACGACACGGTGAACGGGTACGGCTACAACTCCTACCCGTGGGAGTGGGCCTACACGCGTGCCTGCACCCGCTACTCGCCGGGAACCAATAACTACTGGACTAACTATGTTCGCGGCAGCTCCAATCAGTACGCGGCGGTCGGATATGGGCGCCAGACTGATGACGGCCCCTGCCCCACCACCTACCAAGGTGAGCCGGGGAGTGTGCAGACCTCGCTGGGTTTCCAGCCCTCCAACACCACGAGCGTCAAGGCTGGAAACGTCTTCCTCGTGGGGCGGATGCGCCACGTCAACAGCCCGATCTACTCCGACAACAGCTCCGTGACCAACCCCTCCCAGGGCAAGGGCACCACCTACTACGGCAGCTTCAACATCAACACCGCCCAGACGATTCAGGCCGACTTCCCGTGGAGTGAGTTCGACACGATCAACACGTGCACCGGGAAGCTCGACTCGAACGGCAAGCTCATCATTGGCGACTACGGCACTGAAAATCAGGTGGTCAGGACGCAGTACGCCTATGACCGGAACGGGAGGGTTGGCCGTTACGACGGGTCCACCTACACCTATATGTACCAGAACGGCTCCCTGGTCTGGTTCAACGGCTCCATGACCCAGGATTTCACCGACAAGATCGGACACAGCTGCGCCGACGACATCCTCGACATCATGTCCGACCGCTCCGACACCTCCTGGACGGACCCCAACACCGGTATCAAGTACAAGCTCAAGCTGTGGGGATTCGTCAACAACGGAAACAACCAGGAGTGCCGACCTGACCTGGAGAAGGCAGAGACCTCCGAGCTGGAGGAGCGCTTCATCACCCGTGAGCGAGCTGTCTCCTACGGCTGCCTCTATGGCTCCATCGAGCAGGAGCGTCCGGTGACCTTCGCCAAGGACGTCAAGGCGGATTCATCGGTTCAGGGATCGTTGACGATCCCCACCTTCAACTACGTCAACGCCTCACCGGAAGGAACCTTCGGCGCAAAGAACTGGGGGACCCCCAAGTCCCTGACCCCCACCTGGAACGCTGAGGACGTCGACCCCAAGGACTACACCCTGTTGGCTCCCAACGACGCCGCCACGGTGCAGGAGGCGGGTACCACCCCGCAGGCCGCCGTCGACCGGAACACCGGAGACGTGTGGACCACCGGCTGGTTCCTGCGTGACGTCAGCTGCACGGTGGGGAACGGCAGCGCCCCGCTGCTGCGCCGTGACGGAACCACCCGTCTGGACAAGTCCGACTCCGTGAACCTCGACCAGCGCACGATCCGCCTCGATGAGACCCAGCTGGCCGAGCGCCAGGACGAGGTCGCCGTCAAGTGCGTCTGGCACAACGAGTACGTCGTCGGCCGTGGGCGCGTCACCCTCGTCAACATCGTCGACGGCGGCAGCGCCAGGCCCGAGCAGTGGACCTTGACCGCCAAGCCCGCCACCGATGGGCTCTTCGGGCAGAAGACCATCACCGGTGCCAGCGGCACGCCCGCCGTCAGCAAGGTCTACACCGCCGGCGGCACCTACGGCCTGTCCGCGGGCAACGGCCCCGATGGGTACTCGCAGAACGGCCCCTGGGTCTGCACCAACGACGACGGCAGCAACGTGCCCGTCAGCGCGGACAACAAGTTCGTGCTCGGCGAGGGCAAGAACGTCACCTGCGTCGTGCACCAGAAGCCCCAGCAGACCCCCGTCAGCGCAGTCAAGAGCGTTGAGGGCGCCTCCGACGCCGCCACGGCCGGCTCCTACTCCCTGAGCTACACCTGCACCCCGGGCCCCGACGGCAAGGGTGCCTCCACCGGCAAGATCACAGTGGACGCCCAGGGCAATGCCGCGAACCTGCCCGCCCAGCGCGTGGGCGCCACCTGCACCGTCACCGAGGATGCTCGTGACGCCAGGGGACTCAAGCAGCCCGGAACCCCCGCCGGCGGAAGCGTCAGCTGGAAGGACCCGGCCGCCTTCAAGGTGGTCACCAACCCGGGCAACCAGGAGCGGGAGCTCGCCTCCACCGCTGTGGCCCCGACCAACGGCAACGCCGGCGGTGTCACCTTCACCGTGCCCGACTCCACGCAGGGAGCCGTGCGGATCAAGGTCGTCAACTCCGTCGTCCCGCACGCCGGTATCGACAAGACCTTCAGCAAGGTCACCAAGAGCACCGAGAAGGTCAACGGTCGCACCACCTTCGACCAGACCTACACCATCACGGTGACCAACCCCTCCGCCAAGGCGGGCCTCACCTACGACCTCAACGACGCCTGGCAGGTCCCCACCGGGGTCACCGTCCACAAGGTCAGCATCTCCGGTAGCGCCATCAACGGCACCGAGACGCCTCAGGCCGGAGTGCCCTACGTCAAGACCGGCATCTCCCTGCCCGCAGGCCAGAAGCACACCTACACGGTGGTGCTCAACGTCTCCGGTCCCGACGCCGGACTGCCCGGCATCCAGGGAACCTGCACCCCGGGCGCCGTCGGTCAGGGCAAGGCCATCTACAACAAGGCCTCGGTGACCACGAAGGGCGACGGGCAGCCCAAGGAGGCCGCGGCCTGCGGCACCCTGCCCGCCAACCCCCAGTTCAAGGCCTCCAAGACCCCGCTCGACGTGGTCCGTAACGGCGACGGCACCTTCACCTCCAGCTACACGGTGACGGTCACCAACACCTCGCTGGTCGCCAGCCCGGTGGCCGCCGACCTCACCGACACCCCGCAGATGCCCGTCGGCACCTACCTGCACAAGGTGCGGATTCTGGAGAAGGGCGTTGACGCCCAGGGCGTGACCCTCCCCGGGAGGAACGACGCCACCGGTACCTTCAACGGACCGATCACCCTCATCAAGGGGGGCACCGGCGAGAGCCTCGCCGCCGCTCCCCGGGCCGGGGCCGACGGTGGTAGCCGTACCTTCACGATGCAGATGACCTTCACCGTTCGCGAGAACACCCCGGGCTACAACGAGTCCGACTTCCAGTGCGGTCACCAGCGCGCCGACGGCAAGCCCTCCGGCCTGGTCAACACCATCGCTATGGAAGGCGACACCGACGGTGAGGGGAACAACCACGGCTGCCTGTCCACCGACGGCAAGCTGAAGTTCTCCAAGGAGGTCACCACCCAGCCCGGCAACGGCTCGACCTTCGACGTCGTCTACACCGTGAGCGTGGTCAACGAGGGATCGCTGACCGTGTCCACCGGACCGATCAACGACAAGCCCTCCTTCGCCCCCGGGCTCAACCCGACCCTGGTCAAGGTGCAGCGCGAGATGGGACCGACCCGGACGGTCGAGGCCCAGCCCGACGGCTCCTACCGCCTGTCCGACAACGAGAAGCTCTACTCGGGCCTGACGATTCGCTACACCGTCACCTTCACGGTGAAGATCGACCCGTCGGCCGCCGGATACCGCGATGAGCTGCTGGCCTGCACCACCGAGAAGGATCGCCTCGTTCCCGGCCACGGCCTGTACAACAAGGTCGTTCCTCAGGCCGGCAAGGACTCCGACACCCGGCCCGACCACGACGTGGCCTGCGCCAACGTCTCGCCCAATGCCGGCAAGCGCATCCTGTCGATTGTCAAGACCGGCAGCCAGGGGCCCCTGGATGACGCGGCCTTCGCCATCTACCCGATGGACCCCTCCACCCCGGGTGCCAAGCCCCTGACCGACGGCGTGACCTTCACCGGCGGCAAGGGAACCGGAACCTTCACCACCACGGGACTGGCCATCAACCGCGAGTACTGGCTGGTGGAGACCAAGGCTCCCGCCGGGCACCAGCTCATGGCCAAGCCGGCCCGCTTCAAGGTGACCGACACGGGCATCGAGCTCATCACCGCCACTCCCGGCGGCTCGGCCCTGACGGTCTCGCGCAGCGGGGCCAGCAAGTCCGACGACACGATCACCGTCCGAGACCTCCAGGTCGGCACCCTGCCGCTGTCCGGCGGACGCGGAATCGGTATGAACATCGCCGTCGGAATCGCGGCCATCACCGGCGCCGGCCTGCTGGCACTGCGTCAACGAAAGACTTCCTCGTTCGGGCGCTCAGCCTGATCGCGAGAAGAACCCACGACTCCGCTCCGTCGCGCGCGGGTCACCCCTTCTATCCCTCATTCATCCCAACAACACAGGAGAGAACAGCAATGCACTCCCTCAACACGCGCCGGGGCCTCGGCCTCGCCGCTGCGATGACGCTCGCCGCCGGCGCGCTCGTCGCCCCGACCGGCGCGGCGGCACCCGCTGACCCGAACGGCTCCACCATCGACCCCGACGCAGCCACCACGCTGACCGTCCACAAGTGCGAGCAGACCGACACCAACGGCGTCAAGGAGGGGACCGGTAACGAGGACCCCCAGGCCGAGTGCAAGCCCGTCTCCGACGTCGAGTTCACCATCACCAAGCTGAACGTGGACCTGACGACCTACGACGGCTGGAAGACCCTCGCGGACCTCAAGGGTGACGTGGTCAAGGCCGGTGCCCTCAAGAGCAACACCGTCCAGAAGATCACCACCGGTGCCAACGGTCTGGCCTCCTTCACCGACGCCCAGACCGAGGTCGGTGCCTACCTCGTCAGTGAGACGCGCACCCCCGACAAGGTCATCCCGGCCGAGGACTTCGTCGTCACCCTGCCGATGACTAACCCGCAGGACACCACCAAGTGGAACTACAACGTCCACGTCTACCCCAAGAACACCCTCTCCGGTGTGGACAAGCAGGTGACCGACAAGCCGGCCCCCGGCTCCGGGCGCGACATCACCTACACCATCACCACCTCCATCCCGAAGGTGGACTACCCCGGCGGTGCACGCATCAAGCGCTACGAGGTCGTTGACCGCCTCGACAAGCGCATCAACAAGGACGCCCTGACCCCGGTCGTCAAGATCGTCGGGCAGAACGAGACGACCCTGGCGAACGGCACCGACTACAACCTCATCACCGCCGAGGGCAAGGACCACAACTGGGCCACCATCCAGCTCACCGAGGAAGGCCGCCGCAAGGCCTCCGAGGCGCGCTACAACGGCAACGGTGACACCAAGATCGAGGTGACCCTGACCGCCAAGTTCGACGCCGCCGTCAACCTCGAGGGCGACCTGTCCAACACCGCGGGCCTCATCCCCAACGACAGCCCCAACTTCACCTGGGACCCGAACAACCCCGGCACCACTACGGACATCCCCGGCATCCCCACCACCCCCGTGCTCTCCAAGTACGGCAAGGTGGTTCTCACCAAGACCGGTACGGACGACCTGGCCGACAAGACCAAGTACAACGGCGCCCAGTTCCAGGTCTACGAGTGCACCAAGACCGCCAGCGGTGCCACGCTGCGTGACTCCGACCCCAGCACCCAGACCGTCGACCCGCTGACCATCGGTGGGGAGAAGACCTTCACCACCGCCGGCCAGGGCACCGTGGAGATCAACTACCTGCGTGCCAACGACTACGTCAACGGCGCGAAGAAGGACCAGCTGACCGACGAGGACTACTACTGCCTCGTGGAGACCAAGGCCCCCGAGGGCTACAACCTCCAGGCCGACCCGATCCCCTTCCGGGTCCTGGCTGAGAAGGCCGAGAAGAAGGCCGCGACCGAGGTGACCGTCACTGACGTCCCGAAGAACGCCGGCTTCCGCCTGCCGCTGACCGGTGCCAACGGCGTCATCTTCCTGACCGTCGCCGGCGCCCTGCTGGTGGCCGGTGGCGCGGTGGTCGCCTACGCCAACAAGCGCCGTCACGTTGCCAAGCACTGACAGCCCCTGGCATCCGCTGGCAGCCACTGAGGTGACCGGCCCCAGCCGGCCGTCATCACGCTGACTGCTTCCTTGTGGGGGAGGCGGGAGAACCCGTCTCCCCCACACGGGCGTCGCAGGGATCCTCCCTGCCAATCGTTAAAGCCACAACCGATCCCCACCCGTCTCTCGCAGCGAGCTCCGCAGACAACCCGACGCAGGAAGGCACGGTTCTCCGTGACAGCGCTACTCCCATCACTTCGTGACCGCATCTCCCAGTCCCGCATGAGCCAGGCCCAGGGGGAGCCCGACGGCGCGGCGGCGCAGCCCGGCCCCGACGGCCCCGCCTCGCCGGAGACCGACCCGAAGAAGGCGGCCCGCCGCAAGGTCCTGCGTGAGCGCTTCCTGACCTGGCTGCCGCTGGTCCTGGTCCTCGTCGGCGTCGCCGTCCTCCTGTACCCGGTCATGGCGACCCAGCACAACAACGACGAGCAGCAGCGCCTGGCCAAGATGTACACCGCCACCGTGAACTCGGCCGGCCCGGACACCGTCGCCAAGGAGCGCGCCTCCGCCGAGACCTACAACAACAACCTGGAGAGCGCGCCGATCCTCGACCCCTGGCTCGAGTCGCAGCGCCCCGACACCCCCCAGTACCAGGCCTACCTCCACGAGATGGACATCGACCCGGTCATGGCCCGGATCGTCATCCCCTCCATCCACGTGAGCCTGCCCATCTACCACGGCACCGACAGCCGCACCCTGACGGAGGGAGTCGGGCACCTGTTCGGCACGAGCCTGCCGATCGGCGGCCCCTC
Organism: Actinomyces sp. HMSC08A09; assembly: GCF_001807465.1. NCBI lineage: Bacteria > Bacillati > Actinomycetota > Actinomycetes > Actinomycetales > Actinomycetaceae > Actinomyces > Actinomyces sp. HMSC08A09. The sequence goes on from NZ_KV789111.1 coordinate 11,368, forward strand.
CACCCACTCGGTCCTCACCGGTCACACCGGACTGTCCACCGCGACCATGTTCGACAACCTCAACCAGCTCAAGAAGGGCGACGTCTTCTACGTCTCCTCCCTGGGGCAGACCCTCAAGTACGAGGTCAACGACATCACCGTCGTCAAGCCCGAGGAGACCGACTCCCTGCGCAAGGTCCCCGGACGCGACCTGGTCACCCTCATCACCTGCACGCCCTACGGCGTCAACTCCCACCGCCTCCTGGTCACCGGCGAGCGCGTCCCCATGGACCCCACGGCCGCAGCGGCCGAGGAGGCCAAGGCCCTGCCCGCCCCCATGCAGACCTGGATGAAGGCCATCATCGTGGCCGTCGTCATTATCCTGGCCGTCGTCGTCGGAATCCTCGTGCGCCTGTGGTGGACGCGCCGTCGCCGCTCCCGGGGTGCCGCCGGGCGAGCCGTCAAGGATTCAGCCGCCCGGGAGGCAGGCCGCGGTGACGTTCGCAGTGATGCCCTCAGTGAGGGCCGCGGTGATGACTCACCCGACGACGGTGCGCGCGAGCGCTGGCCCGGACGCCCCCTGCAGGACGTCGTCGGCTCCGCCGGGGCCGCCGGGGCAGCCGTGGCCGATGCGCAGTTCACCGATGACACCAGCGAGCTTGAGGTCATCAGCCCATCGGGTGCCGTGGGGCAGAGCGCCGGAAGTGACGTCTCCCAGGACCCGCAGGCCGCTCCCGTCGAGCAGTCGGCCCCCAGGACGGCCTCCCCCTACGGGCCGATCACCCCGGCCGCAGGCGGCCAGGGGGAGGACCCCTTCGGCGACCTGAAGGCACGTGAGTCGTGAGCAGTCCCGCACAGGAATCGCTGCTGACTTCCTATTGGTTGGTGCGTTCGAGAACCTACGATCGGCCGGTGGCCTCCTTTCAGTCGCAGTCCTCCCGCTCCCTGGGACAGCTGCGCCTGCGCGGGGGCCTGCTGGCCCTGTCCTGCCTGGCGGCGACACTCGGCCTGTGGGGGCTGTTCGTGTTCACCCACACCGGCCAGGCCCTCGACGCCATGGCCCTGGAGGGCTCGGAGATCGGCTCGCACTACGTGAGCGCCCACGCCCGCAGGCTCCTGTCGGTGGTGTCCATGCCGGCGGCCGTCGTCCTGGTGGTGACGATCCTCGTCATCGGTCTGCTGCGGCGCAGCCACCGGCGCGCGGTGTGGGCCGTCGTCGCCGTGGTCGGGGCCAACCTGACCACCCAGATCCTCAAGTACCAGTTCCTGTGGCGGCCCGACTTCAACATCACCGAGCGCTGGGACAACGCCAACACCCTGCCCTCGGGGCACACCACCATGGCGGCCTCGGCCGCGGTCGCCCTCATCCTGCTGTCCGGGCGGCGCTGGCGGCCGCTGTCGGCCTGGGCCGGGGGACTGTTCACAATCGCCATGGGCTACTCCACCCTGGTGTGCCAGTGGCACCGCCCCTCCGACGTCCTGGCCGGGATCTTCGTGCCCGTGGCCTGGGGCGCCCTCGCCGTGGCCGGCGGGGCCTGGCGCGCCCCCTGGTCCCTGCGTGAGGGGACCGGGGAGGAGAGCTCCGGTGAGGTGCCCGGGCTGACCACCGTGGGGACGATCCCGGTGACGGCCGCCGGGCCGCGCTTATGGCACCAGCTCCTCGGCAACATTCTCATGGCGGCCGCCGGCATCGTGTGCACCCTGGGGGCGCTCGGCCTGGGGTCCTGGGTGTGGTGGCACCTGGACGGCCCGGAGACGCGCTGGCAGCTCTTCGGCGCCTACGCCACCGGGTCGGTGGCCGTCGTCGGTGTCACCTGCCTGGCCCTGTCCGCGCTCGTCTCGCTGACCGACTGGGGCCGCACCCGCCGCAAGCACGAGGCCCGCCACCGCGACTGACGCCTACCCGGCGCCGTCGGATACGAGCCCCACTGAGGGAGTTCGCCGCTCACTCCACGAGGCTGGGGTGCTACTGGAGGAGGGTCGGGTGCACTTCGGGTAGGTGGGG
>NZ_KV789111.1:13371-34513 GCF_001807465.1 Actinomyces sp. HMSC08A09
TGCAGTACGCACAACCCTTGGCCAGTAGATTCCGACCCTCGTGGAGTAGGTCGACTCGGGCAGACTCAAGGCGGAGCCGGCGTCGAACCATGACCACCGGGACCCTGCGCAGGCTGCGGGCAGGAGTCGGTGGGGGCGGACCCGTGACGGAGGCGCCAAGCTATACCGCAAGACCCCCGGACTCACTCCTGCGCGGCCCGGTGTCCACAGCGCTGACATGAGCGAGCCTGCCGTCGAAGCACCCGGCGGGGATCGTTGGAATCCTGCGGTTTCTTTCCGGCATGCAGTGCCGGTGCGGGGTTAATGTCAGCGCTGTGGACACCGATGCCCCACCAGACCTCTTCCCTGTGGCCCGTCCTCGACCCCAGGGCCACCAGGCCGCTCGGGCTCCCGCCCGAGGGGGTGTCTCAGAAGTCATGACACTCACATGTCTCGGAAGTGATGGAGACAGCACACTACGCACACCCCTCTGCGAATAGCGCCCCGCCCTCGTGCAGTGTCCGGCCCGTTACTCCTCGACGGCGGCGGCCGGGAGCCTGACGCTGAAGGTGGTCCCGTGGTCCTCGGGCGTGGTGGAGGAGTCGACGTCGATGCTCCCGCCGTGGGACTGGACGATGGCCAGCGCGATCGACATGCCCAGGCCCGTGGAGCCGGTGCGCCGCTCGCGCGAGGAGTCCCCCCGGGCGAAGCGCTCGAAGAGGCGGTCGCGCACGTCGGGGGCGATCCCCGGGCCGTCGTCGTGGATGCGCACGATGAGTGTGTCCCCCTCGCGGGCCAGCGTCGTGGTCACGTGGCTGCCGGCCGGCGTGTGCACCCGGGCGTTGGCCAGGAGGTTGACGACGACCTGGCGCAGGCGGGCCTCATCGCCGATGACCAGTGGAGGCTCGGGCAGGAAGTCCTCGGCCTCCTCCGGCGTGGCGTCGGCCGGCGGCTCCAGGACGGCCAGATCCAGCTGCCAGTCGTGGTCGGGGCCGGCCGCACGGGCGTCGGCCACCGTGTCCACCAGGAGGCCAACCAGGTCCACCTCCTCGCGGCGCAGCTCGCGCCCGGCGTCCAGGCGGGCCAGCAGCAGCAGGTCCTCGACGAGCGCCGTCATCCGCACCGACTCGGAGTGCACGCGCTCCAGGGCATAGGTGGCCTCCTCCGGCAGGTCGGCGTCGGCCCCCTCCCGGCGGATGAGCTCGGTGTAGCCGCGGATCGAGGCCAGTGGCGTGCGCAGCTCGTGGGAGGCATCGGCCACGAACTGGCGCACCTGCGTCTCCGAGCGCTGGCGCGCGGCCAGGGCGGACTCCACATGCCCCAGCAGCGTGTTGAGGGCGCCGCCGACCTGCCCGACCTCGGCTGAGGAGTCCAGGTCCGCCTTCTCCACGCGGTCCTCGATGCTCACCTCACCGCGCTCCAGCGGCTGGGAGGCCACGCGCTGCGCGGTGCGGGCCACCCGCTCCAGGGGCGCCAACGAAGCACGCACCATGGTCCGCCCGGCTAGGGCCACCACGAGGGCGCCCACCAGGGCCACCGCCAGCTCGATGAGCAGCTGGGTGCGGATCAGCCCCTTGTCCCCCTCCAGGGAGAGCCCGGTGATGACCGTGCTGCCCGAGGCCTCATCGCGGGTGGCCACCACCCGGTAGCTGCCCAGGTGGTGCAGGTCCACGGTGACGGGGTGGTCCTCCGTGGCCTGGGACAGCAGCAGCCGGCAGTCCTCCTTGGAGATGGACGCGTAGTGGCCGTTCTTGTCGATATAGGCGGCGGTCTCACTGGCCTCGCTGTCGGAGGACGAGGTCTGGGCGGTGATGAGCGTCAGCGTGCCGGTCGACTGCCCGGCGGCGTCGAGGCCGGGAGGGACCCCGTGCTTGTCGGGGCCTGCGTCGGCCCCGTCAGCCCCGCCGGGCTGATCGCCCGGCTTGTCCGCGCCCTCCTGGGCCGCCTCATCGGAGGCCTTCCTGGCCTCCTGCGTCAGGTCGTGGCGCTTGTCGGCGGCGCGCTGGGCGGCCGCCATCAGCTGGCTGTCCGTGCGCGCCATGAGCGTGTGGCGCAGGCTGACGGTGGAGAAGGCGCTCATGACCGCCGCCATGACCAGGACCAGCCCGAGCACCCCGACCACCAGCCGGGTGCGCAGACTACGAGGAGGCGTGAGCAGTGAGCCGGGCCGCCATGAGCGCAGGCTCATCCGCCGCCCGGTCGGTGCCGGTTGCTGGGACATCGGCGGGCGCTCAGCCGCGCTCATCGGTGCCGGCGGCCGGCTTGAGGACATATCCGACGCCGCGCATCGTGTGGATCATGGGCTCGCGGCCCTTGTCGATCTTGCGGCGCAGGTAGGAGATGTAGAGCTCGACGATATTGGCCTGCCCGCCGAAGTCGTAGTTCCACACCCGGTCCAGGATCTGCGGCTTGGACAGGACCCGGCGGGGGTTGCGCATGAGGTAGCGCAGCAGCTCGAACTCGGTGGCGGTCAGCTGGATCTCATCCTCGCCGCGCCAGACCTCGTGGGAGTCCTCGTCCATGCGCAGGTCCCCGACCTCCAGGATGGAGGCCGGTTTCTCCTCGCTGGCCCCCGAGCGGCGCAGCAGGGCGCGCAGTCGGGCCACGACTTCCTCCAGGGAGAAAGGCTTGGTGACGTAGTCGTCGCCGCCTGCGGTCAGCCCGGCCACGCGGTCCTCGACGGCGTCCTTGGCCGTCAGGAACAGGACCGGCACGTTCGGGCGGTGGCCGCGCACCCGGCGCATGACCTCCAGGCCGTCGAAGTCGGGCAGCATGATGTCCAGGACGATGACGTCGGGGTCGATCTCCTGGGCGGAGCGCACGGCTGCGATCCCGGTCCCGGCAGTGGTGACCTCCCATCCCTCGTAACGCAGGGCGGAGGCGAGCAGGTCGGCGAGCATCTGCTCGTCGTCGACGACCAGGACGCGCAAGGGGGAGCCGTCGGCACGGGTGAGGTTCTCGGTGGGGGCGTTAGTCACGTCATCTATTCAACAGGAAGGCGCTGTGCTCGACCACAGCGCAACCTGTGTCTCGACTGTGTTACCGATCTGAGACCGAACGGAGACGCGGCGGCCCGAACGCTGTGACATGCTTAAGCGGGTATGCGTCTTGGTTGTTGATCTCCACATTCGCGTGCACCGGAACGTTACTTCATAGCGTAGCCCCCGAGAGAGCGGCCAAGTGTATCTCTGCCGTCCCTCATCAAGTGTGTCGCCGTCGGTGAACCGGCGTCGACCTCATTTCCCTCATACATCCCTCAGACAGCAACAGCAGGAGAGACATGGAATACGTCGATGGCAACGAGCGCCGCTTCGGTGCCGAGGACCTGTTCTTCTCAACGACGGATACCAAGGGTGTCATTCGCCGGACCAACCGGGTCTTTGATTCGCTGTCCCGTTACAGCTCCGAGGAGCTCGTCGGCTCTCCGCACAACATCATCCGGCACGATGACATGCCCGCCGGCGCCTTCAAGCTCATGTGGGACGAGCTCGGGCAGGGGCGCTCCTCCTGTGTCTACGTGCTCAACCGGGCCAAGGACGGGCTGGACTACTGGGTCTTCGCCACGATCGCTCCGCTGGCCGACGGCTACCTGTCCGTGCGCGTGCGCCCGACCAACCACGCCATGTTCACTCCCGTCAAGGAGATCTACGCCCGCGTGCGGGCTGCCGAGCGCGCCTACGCCGAGGAGGGCCACGGACGCCGGGAGGTCGCCGAGCACGGGGCAGCGCTGCTGACCGAGGAGCTGGCGAAGCTTCAGTACCACGACCTGCACAACTTCGCCCGGGCCGCCCTGCCGCGCGAGCTGGCCCTGCTGGTCGTCGAGGGCGTGCGGGTGCCGCCGCGCGCCGAGTCGGACAACCCCATGTCCGCCGTCCTGCAGGCCGTCGCCGCCATCGAGCGGGACACCGACGAGCTCATCTACCAGCTCGGCGAGTACCAGGAGCTCATCAACGGCCTGGGCTCCTGGGCCGGAGGGGTGCGCTCGGTCATTGACCGGGCCGACCGTGTGGGCTCCCTCATGGAGGAGGTGACCAGTCCCGACGCCGAGTCCTCGGTGCCCACCGTCTCCGAGCGCGTCAAGGAGCGCGGGGCTCAGGCCGTTGAGGTGCTGGGTCAGCTCAACTCCTCCCTCGTGGCGCTCTACGAGGCGGCCTCCGAGGTGCGCTTCCGCAGCTCGATGATGCGTCTGCACACCCTCATGGCCGGCATCTTCGCCGCCGCCGTCCTGGACGGCCAGGAGGGGGAGTCCGGCGACGCCATCGGCGACCTCGCCGAGGCGATGCTCTCCGATCTGGAGGAGCTCGTGCCCTCCTGCCAGGAGGCGGCGAACCTGGCCGAGCGCCTGGAGGGCGACCTTCGTTCCGTGGTCAGCAACCTCGACCGCGTCAAGCGGCCCTTCCAGCGCTGGATCCGCGCTCTTCAGGACGAGGGGACCCAGGCGCTCGTCGAGGGTGTCGACGCCGAGGCGGTCCTGAGTGAGGCCGTCGCCGTGGGCGAGCAGGGCTTCCCGGAGACGGCCTCGCTGGCCGAGCTGGCTGCCAAGGCCCGCGGTGTCGTTGTGACTTTGGACGAACCCGTCATCCGCCAGCGGGTGGCAACGGTTCGCGAGACCTTGAGCCACCTGGGGGAGTAATTGTCGATAATCTACAAGATAGGTCCCACCTTATTGGTGACAATGTCATAAATTGTCTTCCGCGGGCACGTACGTTTCATTACCTTCTTCCCGGCACTGTGTGAGGAACTGAAGGAATAGTCCTCCGGCGAGGTGCTCCCGCGAATTATTCACCCTGAAGGAAAGCACCATGGAGTCGCAGGTCGGTTACGAGCGTTTGTTCGATCCGCAGGACATTTTCTTTTCCACCACGGATCTCAAAGGCGTTATCCAGAACACGAACCGGACGTTCGATACGCTGTCGCGTTACTCGCGTGAGCGTCTCATCGGGGCTCCGCACAACATCATTCGTCACCTGGACATGCCGGCGGGTCTGTTCCGGCTCATCTGGGACGATCTGCAGACCCGGCGCCCGGCCTGCGGCTACATCACCAACCGTGCCGTGGACGGCCTGGACTATCGGGTCTTCGCCACCATCGTGCCGCTGCGCCAGGGATACCTGTCGGTGCGGATCAAGCCGATGGATGGGGCCACCAGGGACCGGGTCGAGGAGGCCTACCGCCGGGTGCGCGCCAAGGAGCGCGACCTTCAGGCCCGAGGCGCCTCGCGCCACCAGCTCGGCGAGTTCGGTGGCCGTGAGCTGGCCGCGGAGCTGGCGGCCCTGGGCTTCCCCTCCCTGCACGACATGACCTTGGCGACCCTGCCGCGTGAGGTGGCCGCCCTGGTCACCGCCGGGGTGCGCGTCCCGTCGGCCGCCCCCGAGGGGCTGGGCGCCGTGGCCCGGATCCTCAACGCGGTGGCCGCCATGGAGAAGGACACCGATGCCCTGGTCTTCGAGCTCGATGAGTATCTGCGGCTCATCACCACCATGGAGGCCACCCACGACTCGGCCCGGGCGGTGGAGGCGCGGGTGGGGCGCATCGGCCAGCTGGTCTCCCACGACGTCGGCGACAGCGCCCAGACCAAGGTGCTCATGCTCAGCGAGCGCATCGCCGAGCTCACCGGCGTCGCGGGTGCCGAGCTGAACGCACTGCCCTCGCGGCTCAAGGTCCTGCACCAGTCGGTCACCGAGCTGCGCTTCTCCGTGGCCCTCATGCGCCTGCTCACCCTCATGGTGGGGCGCTTCGCCCAGTCCATCCTCGATGGCACTGAGGTGGACGCCGTGCACTCCCTGACGGACCTGTGCGAGGCGCTGGAGTCCGGCTTCCGCGGCCTGGGGCCCGTGCTGCAGGCCGTGAGCACCCAGGTCGCCCAGCTCAACGATGCCCTGCGCACCGTGACCTCCAGCCTGGACCGTGCGGCCCGGCGCCTGGGGCAGTGGGTGGACCTGCGTGGCGGCGGGGCCGGCTCCTCGGGTTCGCCGATCATCGACGAGGTCGCCCAGCTCACCTCCCGAGGCTTCCCCGAGGTCCGCTCCCTGGCCGAGCTGGCCGCCGAGTGCCGCGGACTGCACCTGCCCTACGACGAGCGCATCGCCGCTCAGCGCCTGGCGGCCGTGCGCAGCGCCCTGGCCGAGCTCATCTGAGACGAAAGTCGTTCTTCCGGACACTGCCTGGTTGGAAAAGGTGGGTGGTGCGTTACAGTCGGCTGGGAGCCGGCACGCGCCGACTCCCCGCCGTCCCCCTTCGTCGGGGCCCGGATCGCCCGGATCCTCACGATCCCGCGGTGATCTCCAGGGCCCGGCGACAACCGCCCGCAGACCCACCAGCCGCGGCCAGCCGCGCACCACCCGTGAGGAAGGCTTTACGTGTCCACCAAGCTCGTCATCGTGGAGTCCCCCAACAAGGTGCGCTCCATCGCCGGCTACCTGGGTCCGGAGTTCGACGTCGAGGCCTCCGTGGGGCACATCCGCGACCTGCCGCAGCCCTCCGAGCTGCCCGCCACCATGAAGAAGGGCCCCTACGGGAAGTTCGCGGTCGACGTCGAGGACGACTTCACCCCCTACTACGTCGTCAACCCTGACAAGAAGAAGACGGTCGCCCAGCTCAAGAAGGCCCTCAAGGAGGCCGACGAGCTCTACCTGGCCACCGATGACGACCGCGAGGGCGAGGCCATCGCCTGGCACCTCCAGCAGGTCCTCAAGCCCAAGGTGCCGGTACGCCGCATGGTCTTCACCGAGATCACCCGCGAGGCCGTCACCCGGGCCCTGGACAACACCCGCGAGCTGGACATCCACCTCGTCGATGCCCAGGAGACCCGCCGCATCCTCGACCGCCTCGTGGGCTACGAGGTCAGCCCGGTCCTGTGGCGCAAGGTCCGCGCCGGCCTGTCCGCCGGGCGCGTGCAGTCAGTGGCCACCCGCCTCGTCGTCGAGCGTGAGCGTGAGCGCATGGCCTTCCGCTCCGCCTCCTACTGGGGGGTGGAGGCCACCTTCTCCACCGTCCTGTCCGCCGTGGACGTCACCGCCCGCCAGGAGGCCTCCTTCATCGCCCGGCTCGTCACCCTTGACGGGCGGCGCGTGGCCACCGGCCGCGACTTCAACGACGACGGCCAGCTGCGCCCCGCCGCGCTCAAGGCCTCCGCCGTCCACCTCCACCAGGTGGGGGCCACCGCCGTGGCCGAGGCCATCGGCCGGGGAGAGCCGCGCGTGGTCGGAGTGGAGGACAAGCCCTACAAGCGCCGCCCGGCAGCCCCCTTCACCACTTCCACCCTCCAGCAGGAGGCCTCCCGCAAACTGCGCATGAACCCGCGCGAGACCATGCGCGTGGCGCAGGGCCTCTACGAGAATGGCTTCATCACCTACATGCGTACCGACTCCACGGTCCTGTCCGGTCAGGCCGTGGCCGCGGCCCGCTCGCAGGTGGCCGAGCTCTACGGGGCCGAGTACGTCCCCGAGCGTCCCCGCGTCTACGCCTCCAAGTCCAAGGGCGCCCAGGAGGCCCACGAGGCGATCCGCCCCGCCGGCGACCACTTCCGCACCCCGGCCCAGGTCTCCGGAGAGCTCACCGGCGCCCAGTTCCGCCTCTACGAGCTCATCTGGAAGCGGACCGTGGCCTCCCAGATGGCCGACGCCGTCGGCTCGACCGCCACGGTGACCGTCGAGGTGCCGCTGACGCCGGTGGCCGGCGAGTCGCGCGACTCCGGCCCCACCTTCTCCACGGCCGGCCTGACGGCGTCGGGCACGGTCATCACCTTCCGCGGCTTCCTGGCCGCCTACGAGGAGGGGCGCGACGCCGAGCGCTACCAGGACGACGCCGGCGCCGCCGCCAAGGACTCCAAGGACGTGCGCCTGCCCGCGATGATCTCCGGCCAGGAGCTGGCCGCCCTGGACGCCGAGGCCTCCGGCCACGAGACCACGCCGCCGCCGCGCTACACCGAGGCCTCCCTGGTCAAGGCCCTTGAGGAGCGCGAGATCGGCCGCCCCTCAACGTACGCGGCCACGATGTCCACCATCTCCGACCGCGGCTACGTCGACCACCGCGGCCAGGCCCTGGTGCCGACCTGGCTCGCCTTCGCCGTCACCCGGCTGCTGGAGGAGAACTTCGCCGAGCTCGTCGACTACGACTTCACCGCCTCCATGGAGCGCGACCTGGACCGGATCGCCGCCGGCGAGGAGGACCGGGTCGCCTGGCTGCGGCGCTTCTACAACGGTCAGGGTGGGGCCGGCGCCGAGCAGGCCGCTCAGGCGGCCTCGGGCGAGCTCGAGGCCGCGGCCGCCGCGCTGCGCGCCCAGGGGCTCAAGGGGTTGGTGGACAACCTCGGCGAGATCGACGCCCGCGCCGTCAACTCCATCGAGATCGGCGAGGGCATCACCCTGCGGGTGGGTCGCTACGGCCCCTACCTGGAGGACGCCGAGGGCAAGCGCGCCAACGTCCCGGCCGACCTCGCCCCCGACGAGCTGACCGTGGACAAGGCCCGCGAGCTCTTCACCCGCGCCGCCGACGACGGCCGCGAGCTCGGCGTCGACCCGGCCAGCGGGCACGTCATCATCGCCAAGGACGGCCGCTACGGCCCCTACGTCACCGAGGTCCTGCCCGAACCGGAGGAGACGGCCGAGGCGGAGGCGACCAAGACTGCGAAGACGGCAAAGTCGACGAAGACGAAGAAGACCACCAAGGCGGCCAAGCCCAAGCCCCGCACCGCCAGCCTCCTGCGTTCCATGGACCTGTCCACCGTGACCCTGGAGCAGGCCCTGGACCTGCTGAGCCTGCCGCGCGTCGTCGGCCAGGACCCGGAGTCGGGGGAGGACATCACCGCCCAGAACGGCCGCTACGGTCCCTACCTCAAGAAGGGTACGGACTCGCGCTCCCTGGAGACCGAGGAGCAGATCTTCACCGTCACCCTGGAGCAGGCCCTGGAGATCTTCGCCCAGCCCAAGCGGCGTCGAGGACAGGCGGCCGCCCGCGGACCGCTGCGCGAGCTGGGGCAGGACCCGGCCACTGAGAAGCCGGTGGTCATCAAGGACGGTCGCTTCGGCCCCTACATCACTGACGGGCAGACCAACGTCACCGTGCCCCGCAGCGAGGACCCGGCCACTATCAGCGCTGAGCGGGCCTTCGAGCTGCTGGCGGACAAGCGCGCCAAGGGCCCGGCCAAGAAGCGCACCACCCGCAAGACCACCTCCAAGAAGGCCACGACGAAGAAGACCACCACGAAGAAGGCCGCCACCACCAAGAAGGCCACTGCCAAGACGGCGACGAGCAAGGCGGCGGCCTCGAAGGAGGGCTGAGGGGGCTCGGCGGTGCTGCGGGCCTGCGGCCTTGGTGCGGACGTGCAGCGTTGGTGCAGGCCTGCGGCGTTGACGCGGCCTCTGGCACTGCCGCCGTCGCCGGTCACTGCCGCTGGCCGCCGTCGTGAGCCTTGGCCGGGGACATTCCACGCGGACGGGTGCGTTTCCCTTCGGTCGGGGACAGTCCGCGCGTCCGGGGACCGGATTCCTGTCCCCGACGGCGTCGAATGTCCCCGTGCGTGAGTAAGGGTCCCCGTCCGCGCAAGCCCAGTGACCCGTGAGCATCATCGCGGCCCGTGTCGCAGTTCTGCGACAGCACTGCGACGAGGAGGGGACAATCGGCCGGTATTGTATTCCTTGTACAACTCCCCACATGATTCCTGAGAGGACCTCATCATGCGTCTGCCCAAGATCGTTCTCGCCGGCACCGCCGCCCTGGCCCTGTCCCTGAGCCTGGGCGCCTGCTCCTTGTCCGTCAACGGCTCCGGCTCCGGGGACTCCGGCTCGCCGGCCGCCCAGTCCGAGCAGAAGGACACTCAGGGCGCCGACTCCAAGGACTCGTCCAAGACTGATGCCAAGGGGGCCGCCACGGCCGACTCCCAGTCCTCCTCCGGTGGTTCGGCCCAGGCCACGGCCGCCCCCGGCAACAAGGACGACGACAAGGATGACGACAAGGACGGAGACGACGCCCCCATCACGGACCCCACCTGGAAGGACATCCAGAGCACCGGTCAGCGCACCGAGGTCTCCGGTGCGTACACCGTCCAGGGAGTCGGGACGACCCTCAACCTGGTCGGTGACCTCGACACGCTGACGGTCCAGGGCTCCGACGTCAAGATCTCCGCGGAGGACGTCGACACCCTCACCGTTCAGGGCTCCAACGTCACTGTCTACGCCCGCGACATCGACCACCTCAACATTCAGGGCTCGAACGTTACCGTCCACTGGCTGGGCGACGACCCGACGATCCAGGACGGCGGCGCCAACAACACCACCGGGAAGCTCTCCCAGTGAGCCTGTCGTGACCCAGTCCGCCGCACCGGCTCCGTCCGCCACTGTCCTGCTCGTCGACGACGAGGCCCCCATCCGCCGCTCCCTGGGCCCTTACCTGGAGCGCGGCGGGTACCGGGTCCTGCTCGCCTCGGACGGGGCGGAGGCCATGGACATCCTGGCCTCCTACCAGGTGGACATCATTGTCTCCGACGTCCTCATGCCCAGGATGGACGGGCGCGAGCTGGTGCGGCGGGTCAGGGCCGGTGGGGCCTGGACCCCCATCATCCTGCTGACCCAGGTGGACGCCTCCTACGAGCGGGTCTCAGCCCTCGACGACGGTGCCGACGACTACTTGTCCAAGCCCTTCGACCCCGCCGAGCTCGCCTCCCGGATCCGCGCGGTGCTGCGCCGCACCCGTGGCGTGGCCCAGCCGCTGACCTCCGCCTCCCGGCTCGTGGCCGGTGAGCTGCTCCTGGAGCGGACCTCGCGGCGGGTGACCCTGTCGGGGCGCGAGGTGACGCTCACTCCCAAGGCCACGATGCTCCTGGACTACCTCATGAGCCATCCCGGTGAGCTCCACACCCGGGACGCCCTGCTGGCCTCCCTGTGGGGCATCGACTTCGCCACCTCCACGCGCGCCGTCGACCACCGCATCCGCGAGATCCGCCAGGCCCTGGGCGACGACGCCGCCAACCCCACCTACATCGAGACGGTCCCCTCCGTCGGCTACCGCTTCCGGGCCGAGGTCCGGGCATGAGCGGCTCATCGATTTCGCCGCAGCTTCCGCCCTCGGTCCCTCCGCGTCCGGCGCCCGCGCAGGACGGCCGTACCCGCTACATGGAGCCGGCAGTGGACATGGGTGGGCCGCGCACCGTGCCGGTCACCCGGCCCGGGGCGCCGGCCGCGCAGCCGGCCAGCGCCCCGATGGCGGGCGACCCGGGGAACCATCCGCAGTCGGCCGACCTCCATCCGCCGCAGGCCGACCCGCAGCGGCCCGCGGCTGAGCCCCAGAGCGTCGAGGCCTTGGCCGGGGCTGCCGCCGAAGCCGCCCCGGCACCTCTGGACCCCCCTACGGAGAAGCCCCGGCGGGCCGGCTGGATCGGATGGGTGCTGGCGGTGGCGGTCGTGGCCGTCGCAGTGGCGGTCTCCTATGCGACCTTCGGGCTGGCTCCGGTGGTCATCTCGACGGCAGTGCCGCTGGTGGTGGCGGAGATCGGGATCGTGCTGTTGCTACTCGCCCTGGCTGCGACCGTGATCCGCCGCAGGCTGCGCCTGGCGGTGCAGCGGGGGCGAAGCCAGGCCCAGGAGGAGGCGTGGTCCCGTCACCAGCAGTTCCTGCGCCGGCTGGACCACGAGTTGAAGAACCCGCTGACGGCGGTGCGGGCCGCCGTCGCCGACCTGCCGCAGGCCCCGCTTCACGAGCTGCAGGCCCGGGTCGACGTCGTTGACGCTCAGGCCCGCCGCATGGGGCGCTTGGTGACGGATCTGCGCAAGCTGGCCGACCTGGAGACGGCCGCGCTCTCACTGGAGGACGTCGATATCGCCGAGACCGTCCACGACGCCGCCCAGGCGGTCGGCGAGGAGGGGGCGGCGCGTGGTGGCGGGCCCAGAATCCGCCTGGACCTGCCGCAGGTGCCGTGGCCGCTGTCGCATGTGCGCGGCGACGGCGACCTGCTGTACTCGGCCGTCTACAACGTCATCTCCAACGCCTCGAAGTACACCTCGCCCGGCGGGACCGTGGAGGTGCGCGGTCGGGAGGAATCGGGAACCGTCACCATCGAGGTGGCCGACACCGGGATCGGGGTGCCGCAGGCGGACCTGCCGGCCGTGTGGAGCGAGCTGGCCCGGGCCGGCAACGCCCGGGGCCTGCCGGGCTCGGGGCTGGGGCTGGCGCTGGTGTCCACGATCGTGCGCCGCCACGGCGGCAGCGTGCGCATGGCCTCCCGTGAGGGCGTGGGGACCCGCGTGTGGCTGAGCCTGCCCGTCGCAGGCCCAGCGGATACGCCGTGACCGCATGGCGCACCGGCGGTCGTGGCTGAAGAACCCTCCGTCCCCCCGCCGCGCCCCTGTCGCAGTCCTGCGACAGGGCGGGAACCGGGCGGCGACAACGATTCAGTAACGTTCAGGTCATGACGAAAGCACTCATCTCCCTGCCCTCCCTGTCCCTGATCGCCGCCCTCGCGCTGAGCGGCTGCTCCCTGTCCGTCGGAGGCGGCTCGTCCTCGCAGGCTCAGGGTCAGCAGACCCAGGCCAGTCAGGCCGGCTCGGACTCCGCCGGCTCCGCGGGAAGCGCCCAGGGCTCCGCCTCCGCCTCGGCGTCGGGAACGGCCGCCTCCGCGGGCCAGGCCGTGGCCGGCTACGAGCCCGGACAGATCCCTCCGATCCCCATGATCTCCCTGCCCGATCTCAGCCTGCTCACCCAGTCCACGGGCGCCTTCACCCCGGATCTCACGCGCTCCATCACCTCCCAGCCCGGCATCACGGTCAGGCCCGCCCGCTGCGACGCGAGCGGATCGCTGGTCTCCGGCTCCACGGTCCTGGGCGGTGACGGCTCGATGACCACGAGCTCGGGGACCACCTCGGTCACCAACAATGGTGACGGCTCGGGCACCTACTCCGACGGGAAGGTCTCCATCACCGTCAACGGTGACGGCTCGGGCACCTACAGCGACGACTACCTCTCGGTCACCGTCAATGGTGATGGCTCAGGGACCTACAGCAACTCCACCACCGGGGAGTCCATCACCCTCGACGGCAAGGGCTCGGGCACTTACAGCCGCGCCGGGGTCTCCATCACCAACAACGGTGACGGCTCGGGAACCTACTCCGACGGCAAGCTCTCCATCACCAACAACGGTGACGGCAGCGCCATCGTCAACGGCTCCACGATCTCGGCCAAGCCCGTTCCCAAGGCCGGCAAGGTGGGCACCTTCCCCTCCATCGACGCCGCCAAGCCCGTGCAGTCCTGCGGCACCGTCATCACCCTGGAGGACAGCGTCCTGTTCGACTTCGGCTCATCGGAGCTGCGCGGCGAGGCCTCGACCACGCTGACCAACCTGGCCACCGTCATCAAGGACTCCAAGGCCCCCAAGGTTCAGGTCCAGGGCCACACCGACTCCGTCTCCGACGACGCCTTCAACCAGAAGCTCTCCGAGCAGCGGGCACAGGCCGTCTCAAGCGCCCTGAAGTCCGACGGCGTGGCCGCCGACCTGGAGGCCGTCGGCTACGGCGAGACCAAGCCGGTGGCCCCCAACGAGAACCCCGACGGCTCCGACAACCCCGCCGGTCGCCGCCTCAACCGCCGCGTCGAGGTCTTCGTCCCGGCCTTCTGAACCCGCCCGGCCATCAGACCGCACGTTCATGATGCCCACCCGACCGCCCTCACCACATCTGAATACCGGAGAAGAACCATGTCCCCGACCACTCGTCCCCTCCGTCCCCGCCGCGCAGCCGCCGTCATCCTCGTGGCCCTGTCCCTGACCGGCATCAGCGCCTGCTCCATCTCAGTGGGTGGAGGCTCGACCGACCAGGGAACCGCCGCAGCAGCGGGCCAGGAGGGCTCGCCGTCGGAGCAGCCGGCAGCGTCGTCGCCGTCAACGGCTGCGACGACCGCCTCCCAGGCGCCCCGATCGCAGGCCGCTGCGCCCAGTACCCAGGAACAGACCTCGCCTGCCGCCGTCGGCTCCAGCGCACCCGAGGCCGGCGCCCAGCCCGCGAGTGGTGAGCGCCCCGGCGCTCGGGCGACCATCACCGACAGTGACTGGCTGAGCGGCCTGGAGTTCGTGGAGCAGACCGTCTCGGCGAGCCCGACCATGCTCCTGAACAAGTCCGGCGACGACGTCCGTATCGAGGGGGAGGTGAACAGTCTCAGTGTTGCCGCCAACAACACGAAGGTCTTCGCCGACTACGTCGGCCTGCTGACCATCTCCGGCAACAACGTCACCGTCTACGTCAAGGACGTCGACCGCGTCGTCATCAAGGGAACCAACGCGGAGGTGGTCTGGGCCGGCAACAGTCCGAAGGTGGAGGACTTCGGCCACAACACTGAGACCCGCCAGCAGGGAAGCGAGGGCTGAAGCCCCGCCTCGCCGCGCCTTCCCCCGCCCGGCTGCCATCGCGATAGTCGACGGCGTGCAGTAGCGGCGTCTGAAGGGTGCAGTGACCCGACCCGTTCCTGAATCCCGGCGACTGGGCCTGCACCTGGGCCCGGTCGCCGGGGTCGTCTCTGCTCCGAGGCGCCTCGGCCACAGGTGTCCCACGCCGTATGCGGTGGACCAGCACTTGACTCCCCCGTGCACATACTGTCTATAGTGTGTATGTACAGAAGGAGTTGCCATGCCGCTCTCGGTCGTCCTGTCCAACACGGCAGGAGTTCCCATCTACGAGCAGATCGCCCAGCAGGTCAGGGACGCAATCCTGACCGGCCAGGTGGAGGCCGACGAGATGCTGCCCTCGATCCGGGCTCTGGCCCGGGACCTGCGCGTCAGCGTCATCACCACCACCCGCGCCTACTCCGACCTCGTCGCCGAAGGCTTCCTGGCCAACGTTCCCGGCAAGGGCTACTTCGTCCTGCCCCGGGACTCCGAGCTGGTGCGCGAGCAGGTGCTGCGGGAGGTCGAGGAGCACCTCGACCGCGCCGTGGAGCGCGCGCGCCTGGCCCAGCTCAGCGACGAGGAGCTCCACACCATGCTGCAGACCATCATCGCCACCTCCGCCACCCCCACCACCTCCAAGGAGAAGCAGTGAATCCCGTCGAGATCTCCCACCTGACCAAGCACTACCCGGACTTCAGCCTCAACGACGTCACCTTCTCCGTTCCCGCCGGCTACGTGACGGGCTTCGTCGGGGCCAACGGCTCGGGGAAGACCACCACCATCAAGGCCGCCCTGGGCATGATCCACCCGGATTCCGGCTCGGCCACCACTGTGGGCCACGAGCGTATCGGCGTCGTCTTCGACGCCCCGCCCTACAACCCCGAGTGGCGCCTGAAGGACCTGGGTCGCGGCATCGGGCGCTTCTTCCCCACCTGGTCCCAGGAGCGCTACGACGCCGAGCTCCAGGCCGCGGGCCTGGTCCCCACCAAGAAGGTCAAGGAGCTCAGCCGAGGCATGGGCATGCGCCTGCAGATGGCGGTGGCCCTGGCTCACGATCCCGAGCTGCTCATCCTCGATGAGCCCACCGGCGGGCTGGACCCCTTGGCCCGCAGCGAGATGGTGGACATGCTCGCCCAGTTCATGGTGGAGGAGGGCCGCACCATCCTGTTCTCCACACACATCACCTCCGACCTCGATCGGCTGGCCGACTACCTGGTCATCCTCAGTCGGGGCAGGGTCGTGGCCAACGGCACCGCTGAGGAGATCATCGACTCCTTCCGTCTCGTGCGCGGCATCCCCGAGCACCTGACCGACGCCGTGCGCCAGGCCAGCCTCGGGCTGCGCAGCACGTCGCTGGGCTGGGAGGCCATGATGCCGGCCGACGCCGCCGAGGCGCTGACGGACCGCATCGTCGTCGAGGTCCCCACCATCGAGGATCTCGCCGTGCACATCGCCAAGGAGGCGGGCCGTGAATGACCTCATGACCACGGATCGACGCGAGCGCCCCGCCGAGGCAGTCGCAGTGGCCGAGGTGCCGGCCGGCGTGACGATGAGGGGTGCCGCGGGCGGGCCCGGACGGGTCGGTCGGCTGCTCTCGCTGGTGCGGTTGCACCTTCTGAGCCTGCGAGGTCCTCTGCCCTCCCTCCTCGGCCTTCTCCTCATTCTCGGCGCCGCCGGCATCGTCTCCGGAAGTATCGTCCCGGTCAGTGGATTCCTCACGGGGACCGCCCTGGTCGGGGGCCTCTCGGGAGTGATGGCCGAACGCTCCGGTATCAACCGTCTGCTGGCCTCCCTGCCCGTCTCCCGGACCGACGTCGTCAACTCCTACTGGGCGGTCGCGGTGCTGCATCTCCTGGCCGCCTCGGCCCTTTATGCGGCCATAGGCCTGCCTCTGGGCGTACGCCCGGGGAAGCTGCTCGTTCTTCCCCTCATCCTCATCACGGGGCAGGCCCTGGGAATTCCCGTGTTCCTTCACTTCGGGCCCGGGCGCGGTCTGCTCGTCTGGGCGGTTTCGATCCTTGTCGTTTCGATCCTTGCCATCGGGGCTCTGGGCCTGCTGTTATCCAACTCGGGGCCGATCCGGGATCTCGCAGTGGGGACGACGACGGGAGGCGGCCTGCTCCTGGTCCTGGGGGCCGGCGCCCTCATCGGCCTGTGGGTGCTGAGCCACCGCCTCTACCTCAAGCAGGACCAGTGAGCGCCACGATGATGGGGACGACGACGGGGCCATCGCCCGATAGCAGCCGGGGCATCGGAACGACCGCGGCGACTGGGCCGGCAGGCACTGAGGGCAGCGGCGAGACGGCGCTCGCCGGGGTGGGGGCGGCGCTGCGACTCGACCTCATCGTGCTGCGCCGTCGTGGCCCACTGCTCCTCCTGCCCCTGGCACTGGCGCTGTTCATCACCATGGACGTCCTGGCCGGCCGTCTGCAGACGACGGTGATGGCGGGGGTCGCCCTGGGACTGTGCGCCCAGTACGCCCAGGGGGCCGTCGAGTCCGCTCACCACATGGAGCGCCTCTACGGGGCGCTGCCACTGCGGCGCAGCGAGCTGGTCGGTGCCCGTTGGGTCGAGGGGGTCGCCCTGGCGCTCCTCTCCGGCCTGGTCTGTGTGCCGGTGGCCGCTCTCACCGGTGACTGGGGCGGTCTCATGGCCGGCCTGCTCGTCATCTGCCTGTCCGCGGCCCTCGGGCTGCCCCTGTTCCTGTGCCTAGCCCCCGAGCGGGCCCTGTGGATGTGGGGGCTGTGCCTCGGGGCGGGAGCCGGGGTCCTCTACGGCGGCACCCCGCTGCTGGCAGGCCCCGTGGCCGAGGTACTGCGCGAGCCGGTGCCAGCCGTCCTGGTCGCCTTGGCCTGCCCCGCCCTCATGGGCGCCTCCGTGGTGGTGGCCCTCCGCTGGTACGGGCGTCAGGACCACTGAGGCCCGGCCGAGGAAGAAGCAAGAAGAAGTGAGGAGACCGATCATGCCCGAGTCCGTGCCCATGTCCGAGTCCGTTGTGTCTGCTGCGCGGGCTGCAGCCACCCTGCCCGCTGCCGCCGACTCCTGCGGCACTCAGGCTCCCAGTGCGCCTGCGGCGGTGCGGGGGCCGGGTGCCCTGACCCGGTGGGAAACGGTGCGCGCCGTCATGCGCCTGGAGCTGCTCTTCACCTGGAGGCGACGGGACACCGCGACGCTGCTGGGGCTGTGCGCGCTCGGTATTCTGGGAGTGGCCGTGCCCGGGGTGAGGGGATGACTGGGGCCCTTCTCCCCGGACAAGCTGGTGTACTACCTGCTAGCCGCGGTGCTGATGGTGGGCCTGATGCTATGGCGGCCCTCCCGTGAGGCCCGGATGCGTCAGCTCTACGCAGCGCTGCCCGTGACTCGTCTTGATGTCCTGGCTGCCCGCTACCTCCTGCTCGCGGCCGGCTGGGTGATCCTGTTCGTCGGGGAAACAGCAGTGCTCCTGGCCGTGGGTGGGTTATCGAACGACGCCGTGGGCCGGCACCTCACCTTTCTGTTCCTCTTCGGAGTGATCGCCGCGGTGGAGCCTGTCCTGCTCGCCGCGTACGGCGGGACCACCTCCCTGCCCGTGCTCGCCCTGTGGGGCCTCGCCATCGGCTTCTGCATCGAGATGCCCGTGGTCTTCGGGGTGCTGAGTGCACTGGAGTCCATGCCCCAGCAGGTGGTGCTGGCCGGCGGGCTCGGGCTCATCGCCGTGCTCTCCGCCGTGGGGCTGGGCGCCTCCTGGCGGACCTGCTGCCGTATCTACCTCCGCCAGGACCACTGAGAGCATCGCCTGAGAGCAGGAGTGGCGGTGGCCGGTAGCGGCCGCCGTTCCACGCGCCAGGGCGCCACCTCACCCCGTGCGCTCGCGGACGTCTGGCCAACGCTCCCGGGGCCGTCCCCACGGACCGTTACCCTGGGCCTGTGACCATCGCTGCCCCTCCCGCTGCATCCGGCGCCCCCGTTCCGCCCACGTCCGGCCCCGGTCTGTTCATCTCCTTCGAGGGAGGCGACGGCGTCGGTAAAACGACGCAGATCCGCATCCTCGCCGACCTCCTGGCCGCGGCGGACGTGGACCACATCCTCACCCGTGAACCGGGCGGCACGGAGCTCGGCGTCGAGATCCGCCGCCTCCTCCTGCACGGCGGGCACGTCGCCCCGCGCGCCGAGGCCCTCCTGTACGCCGCCGACCGCGCTCACCACATCGCCACCCGCGTGCGGCCCGCCCTCGAGCGCGGCGCCGTCGTCCTGGCCGACCGCTACCTCGACTCCTCCGTCGCCTACCAGGGCGCGGCCCGCTCGCTCGGCCCCCAGGAGGTCCGCGACCTGTCCCTGTGGGCCACCGAGGGCCTCCTGCCGGACCTGACCGTTCTGCTCGACGGCGACCCCGACCTGGCCGAGCGACGCACCACCGGCCGCGGCGCCAAGGATCGCCTCGAGCAGGAGGGGGACGCCTTCCGCGTGGTCCTGCGCGAGCAGTTCCTCGCCCTGGCCCAGTCCGAGCCCGAGCGCTTCGTCGTCGTCGACGCCGACCGGCCCGTCGACCAGGTGGCCGACGACGTCATCGAGGCCGTTGTCGCCGCCGTGCGCCGCCACGGCGCGCAGCTCACCCACGGCGGGGCCCACCAGGGCGTGCTCCTGGGGCTGGAGGCCTTCGTGGAGGCCGCCGCCCGCCGCAGCGCCGCCGGGCCGGGCGAGGAGGCGGGCTCATGAGCGTGTGGGAAGACGTCGTCGGCCAGGAAAGCGCCGTGGCCGCCTTCACCGCCGCAGCCCAGGCCGCCCGCCAAGCCGCCCAGCAGCGCGAGGCACAGGCCGCCGCCGGGCTCGCCCCCGAGGGGGCGCGAGACGGGGGAGCCGGTTTCGCGGCGGCCGGGCTCGCCATGACCCACGCCTGGTTGGTGACCGGCCCACCCGGATCGGGCCGCTCGAACGCCGCCCGCGCCTTCGCCGCCGCCCTGCAGTGCACCGGCCCCGTACCCGGCTGCGGGCAGTGCAAGCCCTGCCGTGACGTCATGGCTGGCTCCCACCCCGACGTCGTGCGCCTGGCCACCGAGAAGCTCATCATCACCATGGAGGAGGTCAAGACCCTCATCGGTGAGGCCCAGCGCCGCCCCTGGACCGGGCGCTGGCGCGTCATCCTCGTCGAGGATGCTGACCGCATGGCCGAGCGCACCACTAACGTCCTGCTCAAGTCCATCGAGGAGCCCCCGCCCCAGACCGTCTGGCTGCTGTGCACCCCCAGCGCCGACGACGTCCTGCCCACCATCCGCTCCCGCTGCCGCCTGGTGACGCTGCGGATCCCGCCGGCCGACGCCGTCGCCGAGCTCCTCGTGCGCCGCGACGGAGCCGACCCCGAACTGGCCGCCCGGGCCGCCCGGGCCAGCCAGTCGCATATCGGGCTCGCCCGCCACCTGGCCACCGACGCCGACGCCTGGGACCGGCGCCGACGCCTCCTGCTGGCCCCCGTCTCCCTGCGCAGCGTCGGTGACGCGGTCCTGGCCGCCGCCTCCCTGGTGGAGGCCGCCGAGTCCGAGGCCAAGGAGGCCACTGCCGAG
Source organism: Actinomyces sp. HMSC08A09 (assembly GCF_001807465.1). Classification (NCBI taxonomy): domain Bacteria; kingdom Bacillati; phylum Actinomycetota; class Actinomycetes; order Actinomycetales; family Actinomycetaceae; genus Actinomyces; species Actinomyces sp. HMSC08A09. The sequence continues at coordinate 33,256 of NZ_KV789111.1, forward strand.
CGCGACGCCCGCGAGAAGGCTGAGCTCACCCGCGCCCTCGGCCTGGAGAGCGACGGGAAGATCCCGGCGGCCCTGCGCGCCCAGATCCGCCAGCTCGAGGAGGACCAGAAGCGCCGCGCCAAGCGCGCCCGTACCGACGTGCTGGACCGGGCCATGATTGACCTGCTGTCCTTCTACCGTGACGTGCTCACCACTCAGATGGGCAGCGATGTCGAGCGCGTCAACCTCGACCTGTCCGACGCCGTCGACCAGGCCGCCCGCACGACGAGCCCCGAGCAGTCCCTGGCCCGCATCGCCGCCATCGAGGAGTGCCGCAGCCGCCTGCGCTCCAACGCCGCCCCCCTGCTGGCCGTCGAGGCTCTCATGGTGCAGCTGCGACCCCAGGCCGAAGGAAGCTGAGCGCCATGCCCCATCCGGCCTGGGGTGGGGAATGAGGCCGTCGTCGTAGCACCCAAGCGACCGTCGACGCGCCCGTCAAAACCAGGACGGCCACGGCCCGGTGTGGAAGAGTCGTGACATGACCGTTATACAGCCAGGGGGCGAGGGCGGCGGGCACACCGCTCGGTTCGAGCCGATCATCCGCAGGTCGAGCCCGCAGGAGCGAGTCATCGCCTGGGGACTGACCGCCGTCGGCCTCCTGGGTCTGGCCATCGGGCTGGCGATCATGGCCTCCGGGCAGTACCGGGGAATGCTCGCCTGCTTCGCGGCGGCGTCACTGTGCCTCCTCATGGGCTACCTGACCCTGCGGCCGCGAACCGTCTTCGACCGGAGCGGCATCCACAGCAGGACGCTGCTGCGCTCCTACAACATCGCCTGGCCCGACTCCCGGGACGACTTCGACGTCGCCCGGCAACCCCGATCCGCTCTGCGTGTCCGCGAGGCAGGCCCGAGCGTGCAGGTGACGGTGCGCGGTGAGGCGGGCACGGTGGTCCTGGGAGGAATGAGTACTCGAGCGCTCACCGAGCCCAGGGCCCGCTACCTCATGGAGGAGGAGCTCGACCGGCTCTGGGCGTGGGCCGCCTCATGGGGGCTGGTGCCCGCCGAGGACCCGGAGGGCACCGGGACTCGCGGCTGAGAGGGCAACGGCCCGTCTCATCCCTGAGAGGGATCACACACTGACCGATCGGTTCATACCATGCTGGGTATGGAAACGAGAACGAAGCATCATCCAAGGAATCGGACCGTGCCTGCGCTCGCGGAGGTGGGGGGACGCCCCGAAGGGCTTCGACGCCGTCGGGTGTCTGCTGGGGTGCTGGCG
>NZ_KV789111.1:34533-36598 GCF_001807465.1 Actinomyces sp. HMSC08A09
CCGTCGGGTGTCTGCTGGGGTGCTGGCGGCTGTGGCGGGAGTGTGCTTGGGGGTGGGGGCCGGTGCGGTTCCTGCTGCTGCGTTGCCCGCCGCAGGGCCGGCTGTGGCTGTGGCTGCGTCGTCCAAGGCGGCGGTTCCCCAGGGGCTGGAGTCCTTCTATGGTCAGAAGGTCGAGTGGTACGACTGCGTGGCCGCTGCCGGAGTGGAGAGGTCGGCCGAGAAGACCGGTTTTCAGTGCGCCAAGGTCGCCGTGCCGCTGGACTACTCCCAGCCGGGTGGCCAGACCATTGAGATCGCGATGAAGAAGCACCTGGCCACCGGCTCAACGCGCCAGGGCACCCTCTTCGTCAACCCCGGCGGCCCCGGTGCGTCCGGGGTGGACAGCGTCGGCGCGACGGCGACGACGACCTTCGCCGGTGTGCAGAGAGCCTATGACATCATCGGCTTCGATCCCCGCGGCATCGGCTCCTCCACTGCCATCACCTGCAGCACCGAAGCGGAGGCGAAGGCGATGGAGGGAGTCTCTCCAGTCGATGCTGCAGGCGCCCCCGTAGCATTCGAGAAGCGGGCCACCGTCATGTCCGAACGCTTCAAGCAGCTGGAGGCCGACTGTGCCTCCCGCACCAAGCCGACCGAGCTGCTCGACCATGTGGACACCGTCTCAGTGGCCCGGGATCTCGATATTCTGCGGGCGCTGTCCGGCGACCAGAAGCTCAACTACGCGGGCTTCTCCTACGGCACCTACCTGGGGGCCACCTACGCCGAGCTCTTCCCCGCCAATACTGGGCGGCTGGTCCTCGACGGCGCCCTGGACCCCAGCCTGAGCTACAGCGAACGCAGGCAGGGGCAGGCCCGCGGCTTCGAACGGGCGCTGCGCAACTATGTCGCCTGGTGCCAGTCGGGACAGAGCTGCCCCCTGACCGGTGACACTGACGCGGGCGTCCAGCAGATCGGAGACGTCTTCACCTCGGCCAACCAGTCGCCCGTGCCCTCATCGGATCCGAATCGTCCGGTGACGGGTGAGGAGATGAAGCGGATTGTGGGGTTCATGCTCTATTTCCCGGAGAGCTCATGGAGCGCCGTCAGTGAGGCCCTGGGGCAGGTCATCAACCAGCACGACGCCTCAACTTTCAGGGCCATGGCGGACGAGATCGCCGCGCAGCCCCAGGTCAACACCGGAGCGAACATCGGCATCAACTGTCTGGACTACCGGGTCGAGGGCAACATGGCCACCTGGACGGCGCAGAGCAAGGAGCTGGAGAGGATCGCCCCCCGCTTCGCAACCGTCACGGAGGCCGGCGACCTCGGCTGCCAGGCCTGGGGGCACACCGGCACCCAGCCGTCCAAGGCGCTCCACGCCAAGGGGGCCGCGCCGATCCTCGTGATCGGGACGACCGGCGACCCGGCCACTCCGTACGAGTGGGCGGAGGCGCTGGCAGACCAGCTGGACTCCGGTCAGCTCCTCACCTGGGAGGGCAACGGGCACGCGGCCTACACCAACTCCGGGCACGGCCCCTGCGTCACCCAGGCGGTCGACACCTACCTGCTCACCGGCACCATGCCTAAGAAGGGACTGACGTGCCACGGCAAGCAGTGAGCCCTCGAGGAACCGCCGCCCTCCGACCGGAGTCCCGCTGAGGATCGTCAGGGAGAGTTGCGGGTACGCATCACCGTGGTTGGGGAGCCGGAGGCAGGCGCCCCAACCACGGTTCTTTTCTTCTCTCAGATGCCTGCTCATGACGCGGACACGTCCGTTTACTGTTTGTAATATAACGGTTATGAAAAATAGCGTGAATGAATTGTCTGGTCCGCGACGAGTCGGCCCGGGGCGCCGTCGGGTGTCTGCTGGGGTGCTGGCGGCGGTGGCGGGTGTGTGTCTGGGGGTGGGGGCCGGTGCGGTCCCCGCTGCTGCGCTGCCCGCCGCAGGGCCGGCTCCGGCAGCCTCTTCCAAGGCGGCGGTTCCCCAGGGGCTGGAGTCCTTCTATGGTCAGAAGGTCGAGTGGTACGACTGTGTGGGCACCGGCGGGATGGAGAAGTCGGCTGAGAAGACCGGTTTTCAGTGCGC
>NZ_KV789111.1:36618-57801 GCF_001807465.1 Actinomyces sp. HMSC08A09
CACCCTCTTCGTCAACCCCGGCGGCCCCGGCTACTCCGGGGTGGAGATGGTGGAGAACAACGAGACCGAGTTCTCGCCCACCCTCAATCAGGCCTACGACATCGTCGGCTTCGACCCCCGCGGCGTCGGTGCCTCCACCCCCATCACCTGCGATGACGGCGCGGGCCAGCAGCCCGCCAAGGCCGCCCAGGGGGGCATGGGCGTCAACGACCTCCAGCCCGGCTCCCTCGTCGCCGACGTCGCCGGGGACGACCCCACCCCCTTCCGGGACGCTGAGAATCCTGCCGCCGACGGCGGAGTAGAGGCCAATGTCGCCTTCCCGACCCTGATCGAGGAGATCTCCAAGGACTTCAAGCAGGAGGAGGCCAACTGCGCCGCCCACACCAAGCCGGCCGGGCTGCTCGACCATGTGGATACCGTCTCGGTGGCCCGGGATCTCGATATTCTGCGGGCGCTGTCCGGGGACCAGAAGCTCAACTACCTGGGCTTCTCCTACGGCACCTACCTGGGTGCTCACTACGCCGAGCTCTTCCCCGCCAACACCGGCCGCATGGTCCTCGACGGCGCCGTCGACCCCTCCCTGTCGCTGGGGGGCCGGGCCTCCGGGCAGGCCCAGGGCTTCGAGACCGCACTGCGCACCTACGTCCAGCAGTGCCAGTCCGGCCAGGCCGTCCAGGAGGGCCAGAGCTGCCCCCTGACCGGTGATGCCGACGCCGGAGTCCAGCAGGTTCGCACCCTCATCTCCTCGGCCGACCAGGCGCCGCTGAAGACCTCAGACCCGAACGTCACCGTGGACGGCAGCACGATCCGCAGCGTCGTTCGCCGATTCCTGTACACCTCCGAGTACTGGCCCCTCCTCACCTACGCCCTCGACCAGGCCATCACCCAGAAGGACGGCTCCTACATCCAGGTGCTCTACGGCAAGGTGGCGGCCGGAGGCAGCGCTCCGACCTTCTATGCCGTCAACTGCCTGGACATCCCCGTCCAGGGCGATATGACCAGCTGGGAGAAGGAGTACCAGCAGATCCTCCAGAGCTCGCCCACCTTCGGCGCCTCCTTGGGCAACCAGGATGCGCGCTGCCAGGCCTGGGGGCACAACGGGCCCCGCAAGCCCGCACCCATCCACGCCAAGGGGGCGGCCCCCATCCTGGTGGTGGGCACCGCCGGCGACCCGGCCACGCCCTACGCCTGGTCCCAGGCCCTGGCCGATCAGCTCGAGTCCGGCCGACTCCTGACCTGGGAGGGCAACGGCCATACCGCCTACGGGCGCTCGGGGGCCTGCGTCCAGAAGGCCGTCGACACCTACCTCATCAGCGGGACCATGCCCGAGGAGGGGCTGACCTGCAAGAACGGACAGTGAAGCCGGACCGTCCCCGCCCCGGGGGCCTCGATGGGAACTTCTTCCCACTCCGTCTCCAGGAGGAGGCCCCCGGCGGCACGGCAGCATATGGTTCACATCGTGACTACTGCGACCTCGCCTCGGCCTCGTATCAAGCCTCTGCTCGTGGCGCTCTCCGCGCTTCTGGTGTGCGGGGGCCTGACCGCCTGCCAGGACGACACCGATATCAAGGCAACGCCGGCAACGGCGTCGGCCACGGCAACGATTCCGGCCGGGCTGGAGAGCTTCTACAAGCAGAAGGTCTCCTGGTACGCCTGTGACAAGAAGGGGATGGGCGAGGCGACGTCGGGGAAGGACACCGGCTTCACCTGCGCCAAGGTCAAGGTGCCGCTGGACTACGACAACCCCGGTGGCGAGACGATCGAGATCGCGGTGAAGAAGCGGGCCGTTAGCGAGGACTCCGTCGGCTCGCTGTTCGTCAACCCGGGTGGGCCGGGAGGGTCGGGCATCGAGCTGGTCGAGAGCGCCGGTTCCTACTTCTCCAAGAACCTCACCAGCTCCTACGACGTCGTCGGCTTCGACCCGCGTGGCGTGGGCGCCTCCACGGCGGTCGACTGCCTGACCGACGCCGAGCTCGACGCCGAACGAGCCGGGGCGAACGACCCGGCGACCCCCTCGGCCGCCGCCACCCAGGAGCGGGCTCAGAAGATGGGGGAGGCCTGCGCGTCGAAGACCAGTCCCGCGGGGCTCCTGGACCACATCGACACCATCAGTGCCGCCAAGGACCTCGACATCCTGCGGGCGGTTGACGGCCAGCAGGCGCTGACCTACCTGGGCTTCTCCTACGGCACCTACCTGGGGGCCACCTACGCCGAGCTGTTCCCCGCCAACACCGGGCGGCTGGTCCTCGACGGCGCCGTCGACCCCTCCCTGAGCGCCGCGGACCTGGCCCTGGGGCAGGCCAAGGGCTTCGAGGCGTCGCTGCGGGCCTACGTGCAGAACTGCCAGAGCTCCAAGCTGGGCTGCCCCCTGAGCGGGGACGTCGACTCCGGAGTCTCCCAGGTCCGCGAGTTCCTCGAGTCCACGAAGGCGGCGCCCCTGCCGACCTCCGACGACAAGCGGCCGCTGACCTACGACCTGGCCGTCTACGGGGTGCTGGGCTCGATGTACCAGACCCAGCTGTGGCCCTCCCTCACCCTGGCGCTGTCCCAGGCGATGGGCAAGGTGGGCAGTCCGGACGGAAGCGCGCTGCTGGCCATCGCCGACGCCGTCTCCTCCCGCCAGAGCGACGGCAGCTACTCCGGTAACGGCGCTGAGGCCCTCATGGCGGTCAACTGCCTGGACTACCCGGTCCAGGGGGACAACACCTCCTGGGAGGAGGAGGCCAAGGCCGTCAACGAGGCCTCGCCCACCTTCGGCTCCCAGCTGCTCTACCCCGACGCCTACTGCCAGGGCTGGGGCCACACGTCGAGCCGCAAGCGCGAGAAGATCACGGCCTCCGGTGCCGCGCCGATCCTCGTGGTGGGCACCACCGGCGACCCTGCCACGCCCTACGCCTGGTCCCAGGCGCTGGCCGATCAGCTCGAGTCCGGTCAGCTCATGACCTGGAAGGGCAACGGGCACACCGCCTACGGGCGCTCCAACGACTGCGTCAAGAAGGCTGTGGACACCTACCTGCTCAACGGGACGATGCCGGCCAAGGGACTCACCTGCTGACCCTCGCCAGGCCAGCCGGCCCTCCCGGTTCCCGCAGGCCATGAGATCGGCCCCGGACGACATTCGTGTCGTCCGGGGCCGATTCGTCAGTGGGCAGTGGAGGGAGTGGAGGGTCCGGCACCGCGAGGCTTACGGGCCGCTCGCCTCACTGGCTCAGCTCACCGGCGATGGACCTTCCCATCCAGCCGGCCAGGTCGTCTCCCGTCAACCCCTGCGAGAGCAGGAACTGGACCTTGGCGTAGGCGGCCTCCAGGGTCATGTCGCGGCTGCCGACGGCTCCGCTGCGGGCCAGTGCGTCTCCGGCCTCGTAGTGCCCCAGGAGGACCTCGGACTCGTGGCACTGGGAGGTGACGATGACGGCCGTCCCGGCATCGATCACCCGCTCGACGACGTCGGTCAGCCCCGGCTCCTGGGACGGCACGTTGCCGACTCCGAAGGCCCGCAGGATCACGGCCTCGGGCAGCGGTGTCAGTAGCGCCTCCAAGCGGGCCGCGGTGATGCCCGGGACCAGGTCGACCACGACGACGTCGTGACGGGCGTAGGGGGCGACGTTCTTCCAACCGGCTCCGCCCCGGGTGCTTGGGGCCCACTGCCACGGGGCACCAGTGGTGGCCAGAGGAGCCGCATTGGGGGACTCGAAACCGGTGAAGGCCCACGAGGAGGACTTCGTGACCCGGTTCCCGGCCAGGAGCCGATGTCCGAAGAACAGCGCCACCCCGCTCAGGCGCCCGGAGGTGGCGGCCTTGAGCGCCCCGGTGACATTCGCCGCGGCGTCGGTTCCCAGTTCTCCGAGGGGGAGCTGGGAACCGGTGACGACGACCGGAACGCTCAGATCCGTCAGCGCATAGGACAGGGCGGCACTGGTGTAGGCCATGGTGTCGGTCCCGTGCAGGATGACGAAGGCTGTCTGCGGGTCGGCCGCGGCGTGGGCGCGCAGGTCGTCCACGATCGCCTGCCAGGACAGCGGGGTGGCGTTCGAGGAGTCGATGAGCGGGGTCAGCGAGGTCACGGACACCGAGCGCGCCAGGGGCGTGCCCGCCAGCAGCGAGTCGAGCCACCCCTCCAGATCCGCACCGGGAACGAGGCCGTGAGGGGAGTCCACCATCCCGATGGTGCCCCCGGTGTAGATGATGTGAACGTGCATGGGCTCAGCCTCCTGTCGCTCAGGCCTCGTGCGACGGGGCGGATGCGGCTTCGTCCACCTCGTCGGCGAGGACATCATCGAGCAGGTCGCCCCGAATGCGTCCCCGCACCGCGTACCAGCCTGCCACCATCATGACGGCGACGACGGCGAACAGGGCCAGAGTCCAACGTCCGGCCGGGTCGGCCACGTTCGAGACGACGACGATGGTGAAGAAGGCCAGGGCCGCGTAGTTGGACCAGGGGGCCCAGGGCATCCGGTAGGCCGGGCGCACCTCCTTGCCCTCCTGCACCCGCCGCAGGAAGGCGAGGTGGGTGACGAGGATGGCTCCCCAGGTCCCGGCGATGCCGATGCCGGCCAGGTTCATGACGATGTCGAAGGCGTCACCGGGCAGGTAGGCGTTGAGGACGACGCCGAGCAACCCCAGGGCGGAGGTGATGATGATGCCCCCGGCAGGAACCTGGTGCTTGTTGAGCCCGGCCGCCACCCGAGGGGCCTCGCCGGCCACCGCCATGGAGCGCAGGGTGCGTCCGGTGGCGTACAGGCCGGCGTTGAGGGAGGACAGCGCGGCGGTGAGAACCACGACCTGGATGATGTCGCCGGCATAGGGCACACCGATCCCGGAGAAGAAGGTGACGAAGGGCGACTCGGTCTTGGAGTAGGACGTGTAGGGCAGGACCAGCGCCAGCAGCATGACCGAGCCGACGTAGAAGACGAAGATGCGCAGAATCATCGAGTTGATCGCCTTGGGCAGGATTTTCTCCGCGTCCTTCGCCTCTCCGGCCGCCACGCCCACCATCTCCGTGCCACCGAAGGCGAAGACGACGCCGAGGGTCAGGGCGAAGACGATCGGGAATCCCTCGGGGAAGAAACCACCGTTTCCGAGGATGTTGTGAGCCCCCGCGGTGATTGCGCCTCCGTCGGGATCCGTTCCGGTGTGAAGCCCGAGAACAATGGCGACGATGGCCACCACCATGAAGGACACGATGGCGGCGACCTTGATGAGCGCGAACCAGAACTCGGCCTCACCGAACATCTTGACGTTCAGCATGTTGAGGATGAAGACCAGGACGAGCGCGATGAGCGCGAAGACCCACTGCGGGACAACCTTCAGAGCCGTCCAGTAGTGGAGGTAGAGGGCCACGGCCGTGATGTCGGCCATGACGGTGACCGACCAGTCCAGGAAGAAGAACCAGCCGGTGATGTAGGCGCCCTTCTCGCCGAGGAACTCACGGGCGTAGGAGACGAATGCTCCGGAGGAGGGTCTGCGGATGGCGAGCTCGCCCAGAGCGCGCACCATGAGGAAGGCGAAGATTCCGCAGACGGCATAGGCGAACATCAGTCCCGCCCCGCCGTCCTTGAGTCGCCCGCCGGCCCCCATGAAAAGACCCGTGCCGATGGAGCCGCCAATGGCGATCATCTGCAGGTGACGGTTCTTCAACGACTTGTTGTAGCCGGCGTCGCCGCGGTCCCGGATCTGGTCGTGCTGGGAAGCTTGGGAGGGTGACGGTGAAGCACCCGTCTGTGGTGATGGAGAGGTGGGGGAGTGGGTGGACGGAGACTCGCTCATGGGGATCCTTACGGAGAGGGAGACCTGTTGAATGACGTGCGGAGAATACCGGGCTCGGGTGCTGCGGGTGATGCGGGGCGGCTGTCGAGCTCAGGCGCACTCCTGTCCGGGATGTGCCACGACATCGTCATGATCCAGTGCTGAGTCGGGGGAATCCGGGGAGGTCTGGGGGTTTGGAGGGCTCTTTGTCCTCGGCGGTGGTGCCGATGCGGCGAGGCGGACGGTTAACTGTGTCGAGGAACACGGTTCTCCCCACGGTGCTGGATTGCGGTGGCGGCCGCGGGGCCGGTATGTTCGGCTCTGCTGCTTGTGCCAGCGCCGCCTTAGCTCAGTCGGCAGAGCGATTCACTCGTAATGAATAGGTCGTGGGTTCGATTCCCACAGGCGGCTCGATCAGCCCCGGGAGGTCATGCCTTCCGGGGCTTTTGGGTTTCCAGCACCTCGCCTGCGGGCTCTTGGTGTGCTGTCCGGCACATTCGGTGGCTGTGGTGGTCGTTCCTGGCCCGGGTTTTGGGGATGACCGCATGGCTGAAATCCTTCGCTGCCGAGCGACAAGGGGGCGTCGCGGCTTGAATGGAAGGATTCTCCTGGGTTGACGTGATGTTCCTCAGGATGAGAGTGGTGGCGCTCCAGGCATTGTCTTCCGGCTGAGAGAATCCCCCACCGCTATCTGAGAGTCATCTGGGAGATTGGCTGCCTCGGATTGACTGGTCGTTGGATACCTCTATGCGGCTGGAGGAGGTGTGGTGCCATGCCTGGATTGTTCCGTCGGGTCTCGTGGGGATCTCCAAACAGGACCTCAGTGCTTTCACAGTTTTCGTCTCAGTCATCAAGACCTTCGGGGTGGTATGTCGTCGCGCATCACTGTGTGATTGGAGGGCGGGGCGGCTGGTAATGAGGGCGACGAATAGCCGTGTTGCATTGGGGGCAACTATTGTTTAATCTAACGTTGTCCGCAGCGGGATACATCCTTCGGGCCCGCTCCCTCCACTCAGAATGAGGAATCATGGCACAGAAGACTCAGGTCATCCTCGTCGACGATGTCGACGGGTCCGAGGCCAATCAGACCGTCACCTTCGCCCTTGATGGCGTCTCCTACGAGATCGACCTGAACGACGAGCATGCAGCCGCTCTTCGTGAGTCCCTTGAGGAATGGATTGGAAAGGCTCGTCGCACCGGCGGCCGCCGTAGTTCCGGTCGTCGTCGTTCCAGCGGCCCCTCTGACACCCAGAAGATTCGCGAGTGGGCCCGTGAGCAGGGCCTTGAGGTTTCTGACCGCGGCCGCGTCTCTGCTGACGTGCGCAAGGCCTACTACGAGGTCAACCCCGGCAACTGAGGGAACGTGGGTGTCCGGCTCACATGCAGCCGGCACCCCGCATCGAGTCATTCTCGAGCTGACTGCCACCTCGCACCACGACTCTGGTTGTGCGCTCAGGCGCATCACCGGGGTCGTTGTGTTTTCAATACGTGAATTCGCCCCGTGAGCGGGCGGTATCGCTGGCAGTCGTGCCTTTGGGGAGATGCGCCGGTACCCCACCATGGAGGCGCTCTCCTGGGCCTCTTGGGCCTCGCGCCATGCCCGCGATCCTGGCAGGATAGGGCCATGGCTTACACCCTCGTACTGCTCCGCCACGGCGAGAGCGAATGGAACGCGAAGAACCTCTTCACCGGCTGGGTCGATGTCCCACTGTCAGACAAGGGCCGCGCCGAGGCCGTCCACGGTGGCGAGCTGCTCAAGGAGGCTGGCGTCCTCCCCGAGAAGCTCTTCACCTCGATGCTGCGCCGCGCCATCATGACCGCCAACCTGTCCCTGGACGCCGCGGACCGCCACTGGATCCCGGTGGAGCGCAACTGGCGCCTCAACGAGCGCCACTACGGCGCCCTGCAGGGCAAGAACAAGAAGGAGATCCGGGACGAGTACGGGGAGGAGCAGTTCATGCAGTGGCGCCGCTCCTACGACGTGCCGCCGCCGGCCATCGAGGCCGGCTCGGAGTTCTCCCAGGACGCCGACCCCCGCTACGCCGGTGAGCCCATCCCGGCCACCGAGTGCCTCAAGGACGTCCTCGAGCGCCTCCTGCCCTACTGGGAGGGCACCATCGTCCCCGAGATCAAGACCGGCAAGACCGTCATGATCGCCGCCCACGGCAACTCGCTGCGCGCCATCGTCAAGCACCTCGACGACATCTCCGACGACGACATCGCCGGCGTCAACATCCCCACTGGGATCCCGCTGGTCTACGAGCTCGACGAGGAGACCCTCAAGCCCCTCAAGAAGGGTGGCCGCTACCTCGACCCCGAGGCCGAGGCCAAGATCGCGGCGGTGGCCAACCAGGGCAAGTGAGCCCCGGCGGCCTGCCGCACCCTCGATGATGCGGGCGGCGTCGGACCTCAAGGAAGGTCCGACGCCGCCCGCGTCATTGGTTCCAGGCGCTCAGTGGAGCGCGTCGGCGTCCTCGGCGTCGTGCGTCTCGGGCATGGAGGCGCCCGAGACGAGGTAGGCCACGCGGCTGGCCACCGACGTGGAGTGGTCGCCGAAGCGCTCCAGGAAGCGGCCCATGAGGACGGCGTCGATGACCTGCTGGCGGCTCAGGTCGTGAGCCGGGTCCAGGATCATCTGGAAGGAGCGGCGGTGCAGGGCGTCGAGCTCGGCGTCGTTGGTCTGAATGACGGAGGCCAGCTCCAGGTCCCGCGTCGAGATGAGGCGGGCGACGTCCTTGCCGGCGCGCACCGCCAGGTCCGCCATCTCCAGGATGAGCCCCAGGACCGGCTCGGGCAGCGGCGGCTCGGGGTAGCGACCACGGGCGATGGCCGCCACGTGGCGGGCCAGGTCGCCCTGGCGCTCCAGGGTCTGAGCCATGCGCAGCGCGGACAGGACGTTGCGCAGGTCCCCGGCCACCGGCTGCTGGCGGGCCAGCAGCATGACGCACAGGTCGTCGATGTCGCGCTGGAGGTCGTTGATGCGCTCGTCGGCGTCGATCACCTGCTCGGCGATGACGATGTCCCCCTGGCGCAGGGACTCCGCGGCCCGCTCGATCGCGGTGGCGACCTGGTTGGCCATGGACTCGAGGTCGGAGCCAAGCTGCTTGAGCTCCTGGTTGAAGATGGCGCGCATGAGGCTGCTCCTGTTCGGGGCGAGGACCGATGGTTCGGGCCGGTCGGTGAGGTGGCTCGGTGGTGCGGCTCGACGATCCCGCCGAGGCCGCCGCCAAGGATGTTGTCCCCAAGCACAGCAGCCCCGCGACTCCGCCGCAAGCGGCACGCCCACAGGCGGGGCCGGCCGGTGGATGCTCTGAGGACTCAACTACCCTTAAGGCGTGGGTCTGACCGTCACCGTTCTCCTCCTTGCCGCCGCCGCTCTCACGTGCCTGGGGGTGGCGATCGGTGTCGCGCTGTCCCGGCGCGAGCGCCGGGCGGCCACGAGCGCCGCCGACCTGGCCGGACTGGCCGGGACCGATACGGCCGTCCCGGTGCTGGCGGCGCTGCGCTCGACCGTCGTCGTCCTCGATGACGACGACGAGGTCCTGCGCGCCTCGGCATCGGCCTACACCTTCAACATCGTGCGCGACGACGCCGTCATCGAGCCGACCGTGGTGGCGATGGTGGGGCGCGTGCGGGCCTCGGGCCAGGCGCAGGACGCGGCCGTCACCGTGGCCCGAGGGCGGGTGGCGGGAGCGGGCCAGTTCCACCTGCAGGTGCGCGTGGCCGGTATCGGTCAGGGGCGCGTCCTCATCCTCATTGAGGACCACACCGCCGCCCGCCGGGTGGAGGCCATGCGCCGTGACTTCGTCGCCAACGTCTCCCACGAGCTCAAGACCCCGGTCGGCGCGATCCAGCTGCTGGCCGAGACCGTCGAGGCCGGCGCCGACGACCCCGACTTCGTGCGCGACTACTCCGGGCGTATGCGCAAGGAGGCCCGCCGCCTGGGCGTCCTGGTCCAGGAGATCATCGAGCTCACCCGCCTCCAGGAGGGCGACGCCCTGGCCGAGCCCGAGGTCGTTGACGTCGACGACGTCGTCGCCGAGGCCGTGGACCGGGTGCGCGTCGAGGCCGACGGCCGCCAGATCACCCTCGTGGCCGGCGGCACCAAGGGGCTGCGGGTGCGCGGCGACGCCGCCCTCATCACCACCGCCGTGCGCAACCTGCTGGACAACGCCATCCGCTACTCCGAACCGCGCACCCGGGTCTCGGTGGGCGTCTCGCTGGACGCGGAGGACCCCGACATCGTGCGCATCGCCGTGGTCGACCAGGGCATCGGCATCCCCAAGGAGGAGCAGGAGCGCGTCTTCGAGCGCTTCTACCGCGTGGACAAGGCCCGCTCGCGCGCCACCGGGGGCACCGGCCTGGGTCTGAGCATCGTCAAGCACGTGGCCGCCGACCATGGCGGCACCGTCGAGCTGTGGTCCGCCCCGGGACGCGGCTCCACCTTCACCCTCGTGCTGCCGCGCTTGGGCGAGGGTGAACCGGTGGAGGGTGAGTCGGTCGGGGCTGGGTCGGCCCAGGACGAGCCCGCCCAAGCCGCCGCGGAGCACACCCCCGGGAGCGGGTCATGAGCCCGGCGGAGCGCTCCGTGGCGTCGGGCTCGGGGCCGTCTGCGCCCTCCGGCGCACCGGCCGCGGCGTCGATGACGCCGGTGGGCGGCCCGACGCGGATCCTCCTGGTCGAGGACGAGGAGAACTTCCGCGACCCGCTCGCCTACGGGCTGCGGCGCGACGGCTTCGAGGTGGTCGAGGCCGAGGACGGCCAGCGCGCCGTCGAGATCTTCGAGGCCTCCCGGCGCCCCGGCGGGGTTGGCCCCATTGATCTGGTCCTGCTGGACCTCATGCTGCCCCGGCTGGACGGGACGGAGGTGTGCACCCGGATCCGGCGCTCCTCCTCCGTGCCGGTCATCATGCTCACCGCCAAGGACACCGAGCTGGACAAGATCGTCGGCCTGGAGATCGGGGCCGACGACTACGTCACCAAGCCCTACTCCTACCGGGAGCTCCTGGCGCGCCTCAAGGCGGTTCTGCGCCGCAGCCGCGCGGCCACCCCGGAGCCCGAGCCGGTGCTGGTCGCCGGCGGGGTGCGGATGGACGTCGAGCGCCACGAGGTCAGGGTCGACGGCGAGGTGGTCGCCATGCCGCTGCGGGAGTTCGAGCTCCTCGAGCTGTTTCTGCGTCACCCCGGCCGCGTGCTCACCCGCAGACAGATCCTTGAGCGCCTATGGGGGCCCGATTACGAGGGCGACACGAAAACTCTGGACGTCCATATCAAACGGCTCCGGGGCCGGATTGAGGCCGACGTCTCCAAACCGGTTCTCATCACCACGGTCAGGGGCCTCGGCTATCGCCTGGACGGGGATTCCGGGCACTGATTCTCCATTGCGGATGGCACCGCAGTTCCCGCCCGGTCCCGGGCCGTGCCCGCCGTGACCTCTGTGAGATACGTCCCCGATCTTTGCGCGGAATGACCTGATAAACTAGAGGTCCACAAACCAGTCTGGAGAGTCATCCTTATGACCTATGAAGTCGGTGAGACTGTCGTCTACCCGCACCACGGGGCCGCCCGGATCATTGACATCCGGCAGCGCAAGGTACGCGGTGAGGAGAAGACGTATCTGCAGCTCGAGGTGGCCCAGGGTGACCTGACCATCTTGGTTCCAGCCGAAAGCGTTGAGCTCATCGGCGTCCGTGATGTGGTTGATGAGACCGGTTTGGAAAAGGTCTTCGAGGTGCTGCGGGCGCCGCTGACCGAGGAGCCCACGAACTGGTCTCGCCGTTTCAAGGCCAACCAGGAGAAGATCGCCTCCGGGGACGTCATTAAGGTCGCCGAGGTCGTGCGGGACCTCTCCCGCCGGGACACGGACCGCGGCCTGTCCGCCGGCGAGAAGCGCATGCTCGCCAAGGCCCGCCAGATTCTCGTCTCCGAACTGGCCCTGGCCCAGAAGACCCCCGAGGAGGAGGCCGAGTCCCGCCTGGACGAGGTCCTCGCCTCCTAACGCAGCGCTCGTGCTCAGGGCGTCGGGGACGCGGTAGCGTCCTGCCCGTGAGCACCAACCCTTCATCCCAAGCATCCGCCCCGCCCGAGTCCGCTCCGGGTGGGGCGGTCGCCGTTCTCACCGCGGCGGGCTCCGGCTCCCGCCTGGGCGCCGGGGTCCCCAAGGCCCTCGTCCCGGTGGGCGGCGTCAGCCTCCTGCGACGGGCGGCGGCCGGACTCATCGCCTCGGGGGTTGTCAGCCACGTCGTCGTCACCGCCCCCGCCGAGGAGGTCGACCGGTTCCGCGCCGAGCTCGAGGGACTGCCGGACGGATCGGTCGGGGCCTCGGCGGGCCGGCGCCCTGGGATCGAGGTCGTTGCCGGATCGCCCCGCTCCCGACAGGCCTCTGTGGCCCTCGGGCTCGCAGCGGCCCTGGCCGCCGTACCGCAGGCCGACGTCGTCATCGTCCACGACGCCGCGCGGGCGCTGACGCCGCCGGAGGTGACGCAGCGCGTGGTCTCCGCCGTGCGGGCCGGGCACGAGGCCGTGGTTCCGGCGCTGCCCGTCACCGATACCGTCAAGGAGGTCGAGGCCCGCCCGGCGGGGGAGCCCGAACCCGTCGTCGGCACCCCCCGACGCGACCGGCTCCGGGCGGTCCAGACCCCCCAGGGATTCTCGACCCCCGTGCTCGTCGCCGCCCACCGCGCCGGCGCCGAGCGGGCCGGGGACGAGGCGCTCGCCGCCTCCGACGACGCCGGACTCGTTGAGGCCTGTGGCGGCAGAGTCGTCGTCGTCGCCGGAGACGAGCGCGCCATGAAGGTGACCACGCCGATGGATCTGGCCCTGGCCGAGCTGCTCTTGGAGCGGCAGTCCGCTCAGGGGGAGCGCCCTGCCGGAGGGTGTGGGGAGAACTGACGATCAGGTCTGTTCCCCTTTCGGTACCGTCACCGGCCCCGATGGCTCTATCGTCTCTTCCATGAGCACGACAGTGACTGCTCCGACGCAGGCCGGCTCCCGCACCCGGCTCCTGTCCTGGCCCGTCATCGCCTGGGGCCTGTGGGACTGGGGGTCGGCGGCCTTCAACGCGGTCATCACCACCTTCGTCTTCACCGTCTACCTGGTCAGCGACTCCTTCGGGGCCAAGGCGGACAATGAGTCGGCGCTGTCCCTCGGGCTGGCCATCGCCGGCCTGTTCATCGCTCTGCTGGCGCCGGTGACCGGGCAGCGCTCGGACCGGGGTGGGCGAACCGTCTTCTGGCTCGGCGGCTACACAGCGGTGGTGGTGGCGGTCTCGGCGGCCCTGTTCCTGGTGCGGCCTGAGCCCGGCTACCTGTGGCTCGGCATCGTCCTGCTGGGGGTCGGCAACATCTTCTTCGAGCTGGCCTCGGTCAACTACAACGCCATCCTCAGCCACCTGGCCTCCAAGGACCGCATCGGTGCCGTCAGCGGCCTGGGGTGGGGGATGGGCTATCTCGGCGGCATCGTCCTGCTGCTCATCCTCTACGTCGCCCTCGTGGGGCCGAGCCCCCTGGTCTCCTTCCCTACTGGCAGCGGCATGGGGGTGCGCGTCGCCATGCTGGTGTCGGCGGCCTGGTTCGGCCTGTCCGCCCTCCCCGTTCTTATCAACCGCTCCCGCAGGCTCGGGCGCTCCCGCGCCGAGCACGTCGCGGAGGTCAGCGAGGGGATGGCGACCGCTGAGCCGGGACGGGACCGGGCCGCCATGGAGGCCGAGCCGGTGGAGGCCGTCTCCCACCAGGGCAGGCGCAAGGAGTCGATCCTGACCTCCTACAAGTTGCTGTGGCGCACCCTGCTCTACCTGCACAACTTCCAGCCGCGCCTGCTGTGGTTCCTGCTGGCCGCCGCCGTCTTCAGGGACGGGCTGGCCGGGGTCTTCACCTACGGCGGCATCATCGCCCAGAACACCTTCGGCTTCTCATCGGGCGACGTCATCATCTTCGCCATCGCGGCCAACATTGTGGCCGGCATCGCCACCATCTGGGCCGGGCGGCTCGATGACCGCTTCGGGCCGCGCAACGTCATCATGGCCAGCCTCATCATCCTGGTGGTGGCCGGACTGCTGGTGTTCTTCCTGCACTCCGCCGGGACCGTGGCCTTCTGGGTGCTGGGCCTGCTCCTGTCGGCCTGCGTGGGGCCGGCCCAGTCGGCCGCCCGATCCTTCCTGGCCCGCCTCATCCCCGAGGGGCAAGAGGGGGAGATCTTCGGGCTCTACGCGACCACCGGGCGCGCGGTGTCCTTCATGGCGCCCGCGATGTACGGCATCTTCATCTACCTGGGGACGCGCTTGGTCGGACCGGGGGCGAACTACTGGGGGATCCTCGGGATCGTCGCCGTGCTGGCCACAGGGCTGCTCCTCATGCTGCGCGTGGGCAACCCCGTCGCCGAGGAGGAGTCGGCCGCGTAGACCGCGTAGACCGCCGTCGCGGTCGTGCCTGATGCCTCGCGGTCGAGGGGTAAGGGTACGATCTCGCGACCTACCCGACGACCGAGCGGCGCTTCATCACGACGAGGCCTGGCGGGCCTCGCGCTCGGCGCGCATGCGCTCAAGATCCTCCGGAGTCAGCGGCCCCTGGGTGGTCCCGGGGGCCCGTCCTGACGGATCCAGCTCACGACGAGGCCCTCCTTGGCGCCGAAGCGGGCCAAGTGGATTCCAGTGACCTGCTCGAGGCGTTCGAGGTGCGCGTCGTCGGCGGCCAGGTCGAGCTGGAGGATGTCATCGTGACAGGAGAGCTCGACGACGCCGGTGGCGGTCCCCTCACGGTCGAAGGTCAGGGAGCCGGCCTGGGAGGCCTCATCCCACGTGGTGGTGATCTTGCGGCCCATGTGGGCGGCCAGCTGCTTGCCGTAGCGGGAGGGGCGGTCCGTGCTCACGCGAGTAGTAGAGCGACGGGAGAAGACGGGCTGTGCTGAGTCGGCGGAGTCAGTCATGCCCTTATCCTGACGCGCTTGGTCGGCCGCGGTCCCCACGAGTTCTCTGAGAGCGCGAGGGTGGGACAGGAAGCCGCAAGAGGCATACCGGCGGGGCCGAGAAAGGACTCGGCCCGCGGTTCGGAAGTCCGAACCGCGGGCCCAAGCCTCGCGAGGTCCCACCTGCAACCCGGGGTCCCATGCACCCGAGGAGGCGGTTCCTCCTTCGCCGGAACGATGATGCCAGGCTCCCTATGACCCGACTCCATCTCAGAGGAGCGATCTGTCATCGGGCTCCCCAACCCTCGAGACCGTCCCTGTCCGGCGGTGACTACTATGTAACGCCCTCACCCTGTGAGGACGAGGGGCAGATCCCTGGGAAAAATCTGGGAAATTCGCGGGCGGGTTGTTTCGGTGACTCAAGCCTTACCCTGATTGGGGTTGGGGCTCAGTTCCGCTCAGGAGACGGGGGAGAACCGCACCGCGGTGCCCGAGGCGGTCACCATGAGCATGCCGTTGTCCGCCCCCAGCGTCTCGTAGTCGAGGTCGACGCCGACGACGCCTTCAGCGCCGAGCTCCTGGGCGCGCTGCACCATTTCTGCCAGGGCTGTCTCCCGGGCCTGGATCAGCTCTTCCTCGTAGGACTGGGAACGGCCTCCCACGAAGTTTCGGAACCCCGCGGCCATGTCCTTGAGGAAGTTGACTCCTGCGACGGTCTCGCCGCAGACGACTCGCAGGTACTGGGTGACGGGGTATCCCTCGACGGTGGGGGTGGTGGTGACGATCATGAGCTGCTCCTTCACGGGGTGGTGGGCGATGGTGGCGGTCAGGACGATAGTGTCCTGGAGGAGCCTGCGGGATCGTCCGGTGGTTGGATATGCGCCAGCCTCAGGAGGCGGCTGTAGCGCTCGCTGATCCGCTCATGGGGGACGGGCTCGCCGTCGAGGCTCCATGCCAGGAGGTGCTCCAGGCTGAATCGAGGGGCGCAGCGTGAGCACGAGACGGGCGAGGCCGGACGGCGCATGCGGTCCACCTCGTGGCCCGCCGGGCACCTGCCCACCCAGCGTCCCCGGAGCCGCGGGGCCTGAGCGGCAATGAGCCTGCGGCCCGTCGCCCCCAACCGGGTCGCCTCGGCGGCCCAGACGGCGTCGTGCCCGTGGCGGGGGCCGACGCGGGCGTGGGCGATCTCGTGCAGGATCGTCTCGCGGACCTGGTCCTCGTCGTACAGGCTCATGAGGTGGCGGCTGAGCGTGATCCGACGTCGAGCATGATCCGTCTGGCCGGCCCGCCGGCGCGCCCGGTCGAAGGCCAGGTCCCAGTCGCCGACATCGGCCTCCTCCATGAGGGAGCGCGCCAGGCTCAGGACATCGGACAGATTCACGGCCCCACGGTATGCGACGGCGGACTCACCCGGCCGACGGCGGCGCTGTGGGGCGCATCGCCTCCCGTCGGCTCCTGATCGGGCACTCGCCGCGGGAGGCCCGGGCCGCTTCGGGCCGTGCGTCGGCCCGTGATGTGACACGATGGCGCCGATGTCCCACCATCCCTCCGGCCGACGTCCGCGGCCCCAACGAAGCACCGCAGGAACCGGCTCGCCCCAGCCCGCACGAGCTCCGCGCAGCGCCCGCCCAGCCGCGCAGCGCGGCACTGACCGCGCCCGGCGGGAGGATGCGAGTCAGCGCCCCAGGAAGGTGAAGGGGAGTCGAGGCGGCCGTGGGCGCCTCGGGCTCCTGCGCGCCGGTGCCGGACGGGGGCGGGGGCGCAGGGGCGGTTCCGTTCAGTCCTTCCTGAAAAGCCCGATCGGCGTCGTCCTGGCCGCCTTCCTGGCCACGCTCCTGGTGGGACTCATCGTGCTGCGTGCCACCGGCTCCTCGCTCAGCGGCCTCGTGCTGGGGTGGGGTAAGACCACTGATACCGGCGCACCTTCTGCGCCCGCGCCCCTGGTGCCCGACGCCAGCGGCTTCAACGCCGCCCGCATCATCGATGACGAGGTCTTCTACGACTCCCAGGCCATGACACGCGAGGAGATCGCCGCCTTTCTTACCCGCGTCAACGCCGGCTGCCAGCCGGGCAGTGACGGCACCGAGTGCCTGGCCGGCGCCACCTTCTCCGTGCCGGCCCGCCAGGCCAGCACCTTCTGCCCCGGGGGCATCGAGGCCGCCTCCGGCGCCAGCGCGGCCGATGTCATCTGGGAGGTCTCCCAGGCCTGCGACATCAACCCCCAGGTGCTCCTGGTCCTCATTCACAAGGAACAGGGGCTGCTCACCGCCTCCGGTTCGAGCCTGAGCGCACGCGACTACGAGGCCGCTGCCGGCTACGCCTGTCCCGACCACGGGGCCTGCGACCCCCAGTGGGCCGGTTTCCCCTCCCAGCTCTACGGGGCGGCCTCCCAGTTCCATCGCTATCGTCTCGACCCGGGCAGCTACGACGTCGTGGCCCAGCGGCCCACACGGATCGCCTACTCGCCCGACGCGCAGTGCGGCAGCGGTGAGGTGACGGTGGCCAACCAGGCGACAGCGGGCCTGTACAACTACACCCCCTTCCAGCCCAATGAGGCCGCCGCCCACGGTGGGGACCAGTGCACCTCGTGGGGCAACTGGAACTTCTACGGCTACTTCAAGACCCTCTTCGGTGCTCCGGCGTCGGCCTGAGGGCGCCCACGCGCAGGGGTGGATTCCGCAGTATTTCAAGGGATTCAAGGGAGGCTGCCAGTGCGCCCGGGAGGTCGTGACCATATCGTCATCAAGCGTCATCATTTAGATGCGCGATTTCCAGGCTTCTCTCAGACAGCATCGGCAGAGTCATAGTCACCGCTGAACGGTGGCGACCGTGAGGTACTGGGGAGTACCACTGACCGGCCACCACTGAGTCTGGGCCACAGCCAAGGGAATGTGCTCGGGCGTTTCGGTGAAGGAGGACCCGCTGCCGAATGGGAACCGGTAAGCGACCTCGTTGCGAAGGGCCCGACCCGGTGGTGAACCGGGGCGGGCCTTCGCAGTGCCTGGGCGTAGGACCATCTGGTCCGCGCCCAGGCGTTTTTGCGGGGACCAGTCGGCGGGCATGACATGATGCGAGCATGACGCTGCCGCCGGTACTGGCGACCACCTGGGTCGTCATCGAGTACCTCATTAAGATCGCTGCGCTGGGCACGGTTCCGGAGAACCGCCGCCCGTCGTCGTCGACCGCCTGGCTGCTGCTCATCTTCCTGCTGCCCCTTGTGGGGCTCCCGCTCTACCTGCTCATCGGCAGCCCGTGGGTCCACGGCACGCGTCGCCGCCAGCAGCACACCGTCAACGAGATCACCCTCGACTACACCCGCTCCATGCCCGACCTGCCCAAGGGCGCCCGACCCTCGACCTACCTGGCCGGGGCACTGCGCATGAACCGCCGGCTCACCGGCCTGCCCTGCGTCAGCGGCGAAGTGGTGGCCGTCCACGCCGATCCCCGCAGCACCTACGAGGCCATGGCCCGAGCCATTGACTCCGCCACCGACCACGTCCACGTCGAGTTCTACATCATGAGCTGGGACGAGGTCACCGATGTCTTCTTCGCCGCCCTGGAGCGTGCGGTGGCCCGCGGCGTCACGGTGCGCCTCCTCCTGGACCACCTGGGCAGCCGCAAGTACCCCGGCTGGAAGCAGTTCTGCCAGCGCATGACCGACGCCGGCATCCACTGGCGCCTCATGATGCCGCTGCTGCCGCTCAAGCGCCGCTGGCGCCGCCCGGACCTGCGCAACCACCGCAAGATCCTGGTCATCGACGGTGAGAGAGGCTTCATCGGGAGTCACAACGTCATCGACCCCTCCTACCGGACCCGGCGCAATGTGCGGGCCGGGCGCCGCTGGGAGGACCTGTCGGTGGAGGTCACCGGAGAGATCGTCCTGGAGGCCCAGGCCGTCTTTGCCATGGACTGGTTCTTCGAGGCCGGTGAGCAGCTCGAGGCCTTCGACCTGGCGCTGGGGACGCCGACCGAGACCCTCCCGGAGATGGCGGGGCTGCCGGGAATCCCTGTGGGCACGCCGGCCCCCAGGCCCGGGCGCCCAGGCGCCGTCGTCAACGCCATGCAGCTCGTTCCCTCCGGGCCGGGATACCCCACCGAGCCGAACCTGCGGATGTTCCTGGCCCTCATCCACGGGGCCAAGCGGCACGTGTCCATCACCAGCCCCTACTTCATCCCCGACGAGGCGCTGCTGGCGGCGATGACGTCGGCCGCCTACCGGGGGGTGGAGGTCGAGCTGTTCGTGGGCAAGGAGTCCGACCAGTTCATCGTCAGTCACGCCCAGCGCTCCTACTACTCGGCGCTCCTGGCGGCGGGGGTGCGGATCTACCTCTACCCCTCGCCGATCGTCCTGCACTCGAAGTACATGACGGTCGACGACGAGGTGGGGGTCATCGGCTCGTCCAACATGGACTTCCGCTCCTTCGCCCTCAACTACGAGGTCATGCTGCTGGCCTTCGGAGGGGATCTCGACGACCTGCTGCGCAACAACGACGCCGCCTACCGGGCCGCCTGCACCGAGCTGACCCCCGAGCTGTGGGCCACCGAGCCCTGGTACAACCGTTACGTGGACAACGTCTGCCGCCTCATGTCCGCCGTGCTGTAGCGGGGACGAGGCTGGGCGCCTCGACGAGCAAAGCGCCGGGACAAAATGTGCAGGCGGTCATATCATGGTGCCTGAGAAGCCTTGGCGTGGCGACCGGCTGTCGGGAAGGGAGGTGCGCCGTGGATATCCCGCAGTGGATGTGGGGCATGTTGCTCATGTGGGTCAGCATCGCGTTTGGAACGGGGGTCCGTCTGTACCGGACCAGGCGCTCCTGGATGCGCAAGTACCGGGATGACCAGCCCCAGCGCTGAACGATCCGGGCTGCCAGTGCGTTGTCTCATGGCGTCTGGGGGTTTCGAATGTCGTGACGTCTCGAGACGCCGGTTGGGTGGGTTTACCAAACGGGAGAGGTGCTGTCTGTACTGCCGGTAGGGGCTGTTTCGGGCCTAAGCGAATTTGCGTTTGAGGTCGATGTCCCTTGGGGGTGTTTCGGTTACTGCAATAAGCGGTCCTTTCGTCAG
The DNA here is from genome assembly GCF_001807465.1 of Actinomyces sp. HMSC08A09. Classification (NCBI taxonomy): domain Bacteria; kingdom Bacillati; phylum Actinomycetota; class Actinomycetes; order Actinomycetales; family Actinomycetaceae; genus Actinomyces; species Actinomyces sp. HMSC08A09. The sequence continues at coordinate 56,329 of NZ_KV789111.1, forward strand.
AGGAGGTGATTTTGTGGGCATCCCTGCGTGGGTGTGGGCGCTAGCAGTTGGCTGGAGTGGAGTTCTGGTGGGGACGGGGGCTCGTCTGTATCGGACCAGACGCTCCTGGATGCGCAAGTAACGGGAGGACCAGCCCCAGCGCTGACCCGAGCAGATCAACACGTATCGACGTCGTCGGCCCCCGCACCGGGAGGGTGCGGGGGCCGACTGTGTGGAACCGGAGAAAGGGTCTGATGGGATGCGTGAGCCGGTGGCTCAGGCGTCGTGGCGGGTGAAGACGACTGCGGCGATCACCATCGGGATGATGGCCCAGGCGGCGAAGACGGCGATGGCCTGCCAGTGCTGGAGGAAGGTGGCGGTACCGGCTTGTCCCCACTGGGTGGCCAGACTGAAGGGGTCGGAGACGGCGGTGGACAGGGTGTCCGGCAGGAGTCCCAGGACCTTGTTCGCCCACTTCCAGTGGCCGGCCATCATCTGGAAAGGAAGGGGGACGACGAACAGCACCGAGACCACCACGGTGATGGCGCCCGCCGTCGAGCGAGTGAGGTGGCCGACCCCCTGGGCCATGAGTGAGATGATCGCGAAGGACAAGCCGGTGCCCCAGAACAGCCCCAGGTAGTGGGCGTCGGTGAGAGAACCGGCGTGACCCTTCATGAACGGGTAGGAGGCGGCGTAGGCCAGCGCCACGCTGAGGACCCCGAGGACGAAGGAGAAGGCCGATCCGACGAGCGCCTTCGCCACGAACAGACGCCCGCGGCGGGGAACGGCCATCATCGAGGAGCGGATCTGTCCCGAGGCGTACTCGCCGGTCATCATCAGGGCCCCCAGGACGGCGACGACGATCATGCCCAGTACCGAGCCCGCGGTGATCATGGTCTTGGCCTGGTCGGCCCGATCGGGGGAGCCGGCGTAGCCGATGGCCAGGCCCGCGCCGAACAGGACCGTGATGACGATCGTGATGGCCGACGTGACCCAGGTGGAGGTCAAGGTGCGCAGCTTGATCCACTCGGCTCGCACCGCGCCGGCGAAGGACTGCCGACCAGCCACGCGGGGGCGACTGGGGCGGCCAGCGGTTTCCAGGGCCCGATGCCGGCCGGTGCGGGACGGCCTGGAGGTGGGGGTGGCCTTCTGCAGGGCCTCGAAACGGTTGACGCCTGTGGCCGGGCCGGCTGCGGCGTCGATGGTGGTGGTCATGGTGCGTCAGTCCTCGGGATGCTCGTGGCCTTCGTTCTTCCTGAACTGATTCCAGGTTAGGAAGGCTGGGCTCCGGTGTGATCGTCCCGGTGGCTGAACGCAGTAGGGGCGGTCTCCTCCCTCTGAGGGAGGAGGGGTCCTCTGCGGGGACGATGAGTCGTTGCTTGGCCCGCGGGGTGCCCGCTGGCCTGTGAGCAGGGCACGTGGGAGGCAGGTTGGCTACAGTTCGGCGGCTTTGTTGAGGATGGCGGCTTCGTCTTGGCCTCTTGTGCTTTCGTG